>JAUILX010000091.1 GCA_030433395.1 Chlamydiia bacterium | reverse complement strand
GAGATAGCTTAACTCTGTCTCTAAATGATCAATTTGACTCTCTAATTTGGCTAATTGGTTTTTCATTTTACTACCTATATTATATATTATTGTTACCAACATTCATAATTATAAACATTTTACCTATTATTTAACAAATCTTTAAATAACTAATTTGTAAGCCGTTCATTATTAATGCTTAATAAAGCTTGTAAATTAATTACTAATATGTTATAATATTTGTATATGAGCACAATCAATAACAATACATTAGATACTAATAAATCGAGCTCGCTTATCTTGGCACAAGTCAAGGCCAGCCGCTTTAATCGCTTTATCAACTACCTTGCCACAACCTTCAGGTATGACAGCGTGGCCAAAGAGCTTTCTAACATCAAACAGCTCACCGATGAAACAGCTAAAAACCATATCGATTTAACCTGTCGTCAAATCCGAAGCAGTAAAGATTTTTCAGATGCACTTAAATTTGCGCATAATGCTAAAGAATCCGTGCGATTTATGCATCACTTTCCTGCTTATTTGCATGCTCTTGGTGATGCGTTAATGGATCAAGTAGCAGAGCATCAGGGCATAAAAATGACTAGATCAGATCAAGTTTTACCTGAAAATCAAACTCAATTAAATGATGCCATTATATCGATTGTACGCCTTACACGCTTTGCTTCTGGTACCCCAGAAATTGTGCGAGCTAAAATCGGAAAGCGCATTGAAGAGAATCTAACTGCACAAGAGCTTATCAGGTCTTATAAAGACGCTTTTAAGGCAGAATTTCTGAAAAAAGCTCCTCCAGAATTATTAGATAAATACGCAGATCTAGAAACACAGAGCAGCTCTAATCTCTCTTTTGCCGAGCGTGATGAAATAAACTTTCAAAAACGCCAGCTATTTAAAGAGCGTAATGAATTCTTGGACACATATCGATTGCAACTTCAAATGCTCGGCCTACAGGGCACTGATGACGACATCAAAATACCTGACGTTATCAAAGAGAGCATAAAAGTTAATGAAGAGAATCGTAGAAAGCATGAGTACACGATTTGGGCTGAAGTCAAAGCCCACTATGAAAGGTCCTATTCAGACTTTAAGCAACAAATAAGCATTCAGCCTACTGCCACAAAACCTACAACAAATCGAGGCGACTTTGAAGAAACAACCGTGCTGTTTCCAAATAATCCCCCCTTTGTAACAGCAGATGAGCAGAACGAAATCGAATTCGAAAAGTTTGATGACTCTGATACCGCCGAAAACACCACAGCCCACTTTAAAGTACAAGTTTTACCTGAACTTGAGGAAGTGCTTGGAATAGGTGATACAGAACATGATGAATTTCTAATGCCAGAAAATAGCGATATGGAAAATTATTTTAAACCAACACTTCTTCAGCGTATCAAAGCAGCGCTAAAAGGATTTTTTAGCGAATCCGAAAACTTACCTGTATTTGAGCTCGCGGATTCCGATGACCGCGAAGATTCTTCTAATACTCAAGAGCAAAGCGGTAGCCCGGCAGTAAGGCTGATGCCAGAATTCATCGCCCAAGCAGAGAGAAAAAAAGACGAATCTCAATTTGAAAGTGATTCTGAAGAGGCTGTTAAGTATGAATTTGATCGGCTATCCGATAGTGCAAAATATGGTCTAGTAAAACGTGCTATTGATTTAGTAAACAAAAACCCAGGTGTCTATGATAAAATGGCCGACGCCATTAAAGTCATTCTTGATGAGATTGAAACCAATAAGCAAAAAGCTAAAGCAGGTGTTACAGCTATCGAAGAAGGTTAAGATTCACTGATAATATTTGCAAATATGGCCTGTGTTAAATGTGAATTGGCTTGCTGGCGATTGCCATTGCGGCTTCTTTGATCGCCTCTGAAAGGGTTGGATGCGCGTGGGATGTGGCCGCAAGATCAAATGCTGTTGCATGCTTCTCAAGCGCTAGGGCCCCCTCCTGAATCAACTCTCCTGCATGCGCTCCAACGATATGAATGCCAACGAGCCGCCCTGTAGTTGCTTCTGAGATGATTTTTACCATCCCCTCGGTATCGTTAGAGCAGCGCGCTCTTGAATTGGCTTTAAATGGAAAACTGCCTGTTTTGACTTGCAAACCCATTTTTTTTGCTTCTTCTTCTGACAGCCCAACGGCTGCTACTTCTGGATAGGTATAAATCACGTTTGGAATAGCGATGTAGTTGAGATGGCTTTTCTTCCCGCTAATGAGATCTGCAACGGCAATCCCTTCTTCGGAAGCCTTGTGGGCTAGCATCGGCCCATCAACGACATCTCCAATTGCGTAGATGTGTTGCTGCGACGTACGAAACGAGCCATCAATAGCAATGCGGCCTTTGTCATCGAGCGCAATACCTATTTTGTCTAGATCTAAGTTTTGAGTGTAGGGGCGGCGTCCAACGCAAATCAGGGCTGCATCGCAGCTCTGATTTTGAACTCCATCTTGACTCTCGTAAGTGAGATGCACTTGCTCGCCTTCCACTTTTGCTGCGGTCAGCTTGGCAGACAGTGTAAATGTTAGATTTTGCTGCTCGAGTGTTTTTTGAAAGGTTTTGCCAATGGTTGAGTCGAGTGTGGGACAGATGCGGTCTAAAAATTCGATAAAGTGAACCTCTGAACCAAGGCGAGCGTAGACTGATCCAAGTTCAACTCCAATAACACCTGCACCTACGACGATGAGCTTTTTAGGGACGCTTTTTAGCGCAAGCGCTCCTGTGGATGAAATGATTTTGGTTTCGTCAAAGGGGGCAAATGGTAATTCTGTGGGCTCTGATCCAGTGGCAATGATGATATGCTTTGCGCTGATTTCTTTGCCGTCGACTGTCACTGAGTTGGAGCCTGAAAAGCTTGCAGAGCCGGTAATAGGTGTGATTTTGTTTTTCTTAAAGAGTCCTGCAATGCCCTGATTGAATCCTGAAACAGTTTCATTTTTGCGCTGCATCATTTTATCAAAATCAAAGGTGACACTTTGTGCATTGATCCCAAGCTCTGCAGCATCGTGGGCCATTTTGTGATAAAACTCAGAAGCGTGAAGAAGGGCCTTTGATGGAATACAGCCAACGTTGAGGCAGGTGCCACCGAGTTCAGCTCGCTTATCGATGCAGGCGGTTTTGAGTCCGTTTTGTGCACAGCGTATCGCTGCAACATACCCCCCTGGTCCAGCTCCAATAACTAAAACATCGTAATCCAAATCAAAAGTCCAACATTAAACGTTCTGGATCTTCAAGATTCTCTTTCATGTGAACTAAGAAAGTTACGGCCTCTTTTCCATCTACAATGCGGTGGTCGTAACTAAGTGCTAGATACATGATGGGACGGATCTCGATTTTATCATTGATGACAACGGCTCGCTTGACAATATTGTGCATGCCTAAAATGGCACTTTGAGGTGGATTGAGAATGGGCGTTGAGAGCATTGAGCCAAAAACACCGCCGTTAGTGATGGTGAATGTTCCTCCCTTTAAGTCATCCAAAGAAATGCTCCCCTCTCGTGCTTTTTTGGCATAAGCGGCAAGTTTATCTTCTACGTCTGCAAATGAGAGTTCTTCGCAATTGCGCAATACAGGTACCATGAGTCCTTTTTCTGTTGATACGGCCACGCCGATATCGAATTGCTCGTTATAAACAATCTCATCGCCGTCGATAAAGGCGTTAACATCTGGAAGGGCTTTTAGAGCTTGGGTTGCAGCTTTTACAAAAAATGACATGAATCCAAGTTTGACGTCGTGTTTTTTTAAAAAGGCATCTTTTTCGCGAGCGCGGATTTCCATGATCTTGCTCATGTCGACTTCATTAAAAGTTGTCAGCATCGCTGTTGTTGTTTTAACTTCTACAAGGCGTTTGGCAATGGTGCGGCGCAAGCCGCTCATGCGCTTGCGAGTTTGTCCGGGTTGAGGGGAAGCTGATGCTTCTTGCGGTGGCTCGGAAGTTTTTGACGGCTGAGGTGCCTGGGGTGGTTTTTGCAAATCTGCGACATAACTTTCAGTTGAAACACGCACATCCCCTTCTGCAGGTGGTAAAGCTGCAGGCTTTGGCGGTTCTGCTGCTTGTGGAGCTTGAGTCTCAGAGCCCGATTTTGCCGAATCGATCTTTCCAACGACTTGACCCACTTTGACAACATCGTTAACATTAACGGTGATTTGCAACTCGCCAGATGCGGGAGCATACAAGACTTGATTGACCTTATCGGTCTCAAGCTCTAATACTTCATCGCCCTCATTCACTGCTGAGCCGCTTGGCTTTAAGATGGCAGCTACAGTAGCTTCAGTGACAGACTCACCTGCTGCTGGAACTTTAATTTCTACTTGTGTCATGACAACGCCTCTTTTAAGAAGGTCTTTAATTCACGCTGGTGCAGTGTGGGAAATCCTGCCGCTGGCGATGCCGATTTTGGCCTGCCAAAGTAGCGGATATCGCAAAGTCCACTCAATGAAAAGTGAACGTGCGCCCACGCGCCCATGTTTTGGTGCTCTTCTTGCACCCAATACACCTGTTTAACGCCTTTGTATTTTGCAAGCAACGCTTTTATATCGTTGTAAGGAAATGGATAAAGTTGCTCGATTCGAATCAAAGCGATATCTGCTCCCTCCTTGGCCTCCAGTAGATCATAATAGACTTTACCAGAACAGAAAATGAGGCGTTTAGGATTTTGAGCAGTGGTATCATCAATCACTTTTTGATAGTGGCCTGAGCAAAATGCATCTAGATTTGATAGTGATGGTCCATAGCGTAGCAGTGCTTTAGGCGTAAAGATAATCAATGGGCGGCGCTCAGCTGAATGAATGTGCGAGCGCAATAAATGAAATAATTGAGCGGTGTTTGAGTTATTGCAGATGATCATGCTGTTGTTGGAGGCAAGCTGTAAAAAGCGCTCGATGCGCGCTGATGAGTGCTCGGGCCCTTGT
>JAUILX010000090.1 GCA_030433395.1 Chlamydiia bacterium | reverse complement strand
GAGGGCCTTTTCAATCACTTCTGGATAAATATTTTCTCCACCGCTGATAAACATGCGGTCTTTGCGTCCGATGATTTCATAGGAAGGTGTTGCAAGGTCGCCTGTGCCAAACCATTCTGGGGGAGGCTCTTTATTTAAATAACCTTGAAAGAGCGTTGGGCCCGAGACAAAGAGCTCGCCGTTGATAATTTTAACGCGTCTGTACGGCAAGGGTTTGTTTTTGATGAGGACTGTTGAGCTCATTTCTGTAAGGCCATAAGATGGGAAAATGGGCAGGTGGGAGTATTTGAGCGCGAGTGATGTCGGTAGCGCTGCTCCACCGATAAGGATGGCTTTGCAAAGGGGCGCGTGACGTGCAAGTTGTGTTGGAACAAGGGATGTATGCGTGAACGGGGCATCAATGGATACGGCAGCACCTGTTAAAAAGCAGCGCCAAAGGATAGCCAGGCCTGAGATGTGATAAAGCGGAAGGCAGAGTTGCCAGCTGTCTGTTGAGCGGAGGGAAAAGCAGCTGGTGATGCCAAGGGCGCTTGTAATGTGGTTTGCAAAGCTGTGAATGGCAATTTTAGGGGTTGATGTTGATCCAGATGTAAGCATATAGGTGGCATGGGCATGGATATCTAGCTCACTTGGAGCTGGGCTTGTTGAGGTGCTTAGTTTTGGTGTGATGAAAGTGGCGTTGGTGATTTGGATGGCACTTTCGACTTGAGCCTTTGTGAGGCGGTCAGACAGGGGAAAGGCGATCAGGCCTTTGCGCGCACATGCAAAGAATAAAAGAATGCTTGAGGGGTCAAGGGTGGGTTGAAAAGCCACAACGCCTTGTTTGGGAAGGGACGCACACATGCCTGCCACAAGACGGTTGCATGCATTGTATGTAAGGGTTTGATCTTTATAAAGGATGGCCGGCTCATTGGAAGATCGGCTCAAAGGACACCACACCTAAGCGCTCCAGGGTTTTTTCATTTAACTCTAATTGTGTAGGATAACAGATTCCGTCTTCAAAGCGTAGGGGCTTTTTCAAAACATCTGGAGTTTTATAGGTGTCTATTCCTAAAGGCTGGATTTTGGAAAGTAGTTGGGCAAATTTTATGATATTAAGCAGTCCAACGCCTGATTCATGGCTGCTGCTCATCACAATGTTTTTGCCAGCCCGTGTTGCCATTTGAGCAAGCTCTAAACAATCACCAACGCTTCCTTGCAAGGTTGGCTTAATGACAAAAGTTGAAATGCTGGGCAGATCAATACATGTAGAAGGTGGAAAAAGGCGCAGAGTTTCATCAAGAGCAATGGGATGATGCGTTAACTTTGCAAAAGTTTCTAAATTGGGTGTTGGCTCTTCTAAATACTCGAAAGCGCCTGCAGGAAAGCTTTCTGAGAGTTTTAGACAATCTTGAAGAGACCACTTGCGATTAAAATCTAAGCGCAGTTTGATGCCACGGTCAATGAGAGGCGGCAGCGATTGAAGGGCATCATTTAAGGATAGATGGCCCATTTTGAGTTTTACAACGCTGCCCGAAGTGTCATTTAGATTTGCATAGGGGACAGGTTTGGGCTCAATATCGACATAGAGCATCTCAACGCCAAAAGCAACTGAGGGATAGCGATCAAAGTCATGATCAAAAAGAGCTGCAAGCGCCTCGGGCAAGCTTTCTTTGCTAAATCCTGGTAGAGGGGAGATTTCGCTCCAATTATCTGTTTCATCATTTCGCAGCAAAATACCGCACCTGTGTGGCAGCTCAAAGCTATAGACCTCGATCACAGCGCTGCTCCGATACAAAAAAGCACTGTGTAGAGCATCAGCACCCCTCCCGTTCCAGCAAGCACTTTGATTAGCTTTTTACTGCTACGGTATGTCCACATGGTTTTAATAAGAGGAATGGAGGCGAGCATCGCTATGAGGGGTAAATAAAGCCCAAGTAAAACACAAGAAGCAATCCCACAAATCATACAGAGGGTATATTGCATTTGGCCAAAGCGCTTACCAAAGCGTACCGTGAGTGTTTTTTTACCGCATTTCTTGTCCTCAATGCGATCGCGTACATTGTTTGCTGTGAGTACAGCTACTGGAATGAGCCCTGGAGCTAAGCTGGCCCAAAAGACCATGAGTTGTACAGTTCCTGTTTGCAAATAGTAAGCGGCCATTGTTGCAATCGGTCCAAAGAAAACAAAGACAAATAAGTCGGCAAGTCCAGTGCGTTTTAAAGAGTATTTACCAGCCGTATAAAAAATACCTGAGAGCACAGCCACAATAAATAAAGCTAAGATGATTAAACCGCCATAAGCGATCAGGCATCCCGCTCCAATTGCAGCAAAAATAAACGAGACAATCATTGCTCTTTTCATCTGTTTGGGATGAATGTGACCGGTTGTTAGCAGGCGACGCGGACCCTTTCGATCTTTAGTGTCTGAGCCGCTTTGATAATCATAGTAATCGTTTGCAAAATTTGTTCCAATTTGGATGGTCAGTGCGCAGAAAAGGGTGAGCAAAAATACCCAAATATTAAAAGTAGGAGCGAGCACTGTGCCAACGGCAACAGGAGCAATACTAATGATTAGAGTTTTTGGGCGCATCGCCTCTAGCCAAATCATGCGCGCTTTGGAAACTTTTCAAAGTTAGGCTTGCGTTTTTCTAGATAGGCGCTGTGTCCTTCTTTGGCCTCGTCGCTCATGTAGTAAAGTAGGGTAGCGTTACCTGCCAGTTCTTGCACGCCCGCTTGGCCATCAAGTGCTGCATTAAATCCAGCTTTTAAGCAGCGCAGTGAAAGAGGCGAGTGCTTTAGCATTTGCCGGCACCACTCAATTGTAGTCGCTTCTAAATCCTCTAGTGGAACAACCGTGTTAACAAGGCCCATCTCCAACGCTTCTTGAGCGTTATACTGCTTGCAAAGGTACCAGATCTCTCTAGCTTTTTTCTGGCCCACAATGCTTGCTAAATAGCATGCGCCAAAGCCACCATCAAAAGAGCCCACTTTTGGTCCGGTCTGCCCAAAAATTGCATTCTCAGCCGCAATCGTTAAATCGCAAACCACATGCAACACATGGCCTCCGCCGATTGCATAGCCAGCAACCATTGCAATCACAGGTTTTGGGCAAGAGCGGATGTCGCGTTGGAAATCCAGAATGTTTAAACTTTCAGTGCCGCAATCATCGCCATAGCCAGCATGTCCACGCACCTTTTGATCACCTCCCGAGCAAAATGCCCGCCCCCCAGCGCCTGTTAATATGATTACCCCAATTCTCTCATCAAGGCGAGCATCACTAAAAGCCTCTAGCATCTCTTTCACTGTTTGCGGGCGAAAAGCATTATGGATTTGCGGGCGATTGATTGTAATTTTAGCAATACCGTCACATTTGTGATACAAAATATCGGTGTAGTGTTTAGCTTCAGTCCAATCGATTGTTTCTTGACATGTGCTCACAAAAGCCTCCAGGTTTTGAGGTCAGTGTAGCAATTTAATGATTAAGCTTGCAAGTCGGTAGGTACAGCTGTTGGAAAGACAGCATTGATGGGCTCGCCATCGATAAGACGCTGCCCTTGATCATACAGATGTAAGCAGAGATCTTCATCAGGAGCTCCTCTGATTTCATCGCGCTCTATGTACGAGTATTCATTGCCTTGATCTGGCTTTAAGTAAAAATGAAGCCAGTTCTGGATGACGTATCCAAATTGAATAGACTCAGATTGAGCAGAGTTTAAGACCAAGGTGTTGCCATCTTTAAGATAAAATTTTCTGCGACTAGGATTTGGATCATCTTTGCTAGTCATCGTATCCCAATCCATTAATATAACTCTGCCTTGATGGATCGCAATGTTGTCGCTACGGATATTGCGGTGCAAAATTCCCTTTTCATGCAAATACTGCAATCCAGAAGAGAGTTGGAAAGCAAAAGATTGTATTTGACTTGCGCTTGCAAATCTATATTTGTGGCTTACATCATCAAAAAGCGGTTCTAATGCGAGCTGCATATCTATCTTTCGGCGATAGGGGGTAGGAAGATCTTTTATGACCTTATAATAATGTGGTGGAGTTGTTATGTTTTCGTGATTAATTTGCTGAATCAAACCGTGGGCAAATGAAGTGTCAATAAGTCTTTTTGGCCTTTTCTTTACATCACCATAAGGGCTATGTCTAAGCTTTAGGTCAGTGGCAGTGATTTCAAATGATTGGCTGTCTATTACGACAGCTTTGCGGATAAAGTTGTTGTGGCCAGTGCCAAGCTGTTTGCTTGCAATACAAAGGTGATTTGCATCAATCTTAAGAATAATGAGGTCGTTTCCTTTATCATAATAAACCTGATGCTCTTGCATAGCTTGAGATGATTGTTCTAGCCATTGCTCAATTGTTGGAGCAACGATTGCCTGGAGGTTGTTTGAGATAATAGCACTTGCAATTTCCTCAGCTGGAGATGCTTTACCGCGCTTATTTTCTTGGCTATAATCTTGAAAAAGATCTTCAACAGATAGTGTTCTTTTTAATGTTGTTTTGATCATAATTGTCGTTAATTATAACATAATAATACTATTTGATCAACCTTTTATTGTAATTTATATTAATTTTGTAGGTATACCGAAGAGACCTCAAAAATCGGTTTTGGGCAACGCGAAAGCTTTCGAAATTTGCCGATCCCAAGTGTGACCTAATATTAAAAATATGAAGCCACTTGGGATCGGCGAATTGCGGTGCTTTGGCATCGCCGAAAATCCAATTTTTGAGGTCTCTTCGGTATATAAAAGAGGTTGTTGATCTTATCTCTCATTTATTGTAGTCTGTTGGACATGGGTGTCTTAGGTGTAAATCAATCGAATCCTCATTTTCGTGCACAAATCATGCAAGCCTTTCTGGAAAAGGGGCTTGCGAAAATTATCGCTAACCAACATAGTTTGTCAGAACCACTAGAAGATGAGAGTTT
>JAUILX010000089.1 GCA_030433395.1 Chlamydiia bacterium | reverse complement strand
CCGCTTGACCGGTAGAAGATCAGCATCACTCCCATAGCAAGGCTAATCAGGGTTGAGGCGATAGCGATAATGAGCGAATTAGATAGTGCTGACCAGAGCTCCGATGATCTAAAAAGCTCGCTATACCAGTGCATTGTAAAGCTTGCCCAAGGTGCTGGGAAGCTTTTGCTATTAAATGAGTAGGAGACAAGAACTGCAACGGGTGCATACAAGAATAAATAGGTCAAGGCAACGGGTGCACGTTTGAGCCAATTCATGCAAACCTCCTAATGAGGAATTCTTTGAGCCTGCCAATTAGAAAGTAGAAAGTGGAGGCGCTTGCGAGTAGAAAGAGGCAGCTTAGCAGTGTGAAGGCTGCCCCTAGCGAAACAGTGGTTTCTCCTAAGATGTATTGCGAAACGACACTGCCTACAAAATAAAACTTATCACCGCCCATGACTTCGGGAATGATGAATTCGCCAAAGGCCGGGATAAAGACTAAGAAAAAGCCGACGATAACAGCTGGCATTGACAGAGGCACAATCACACCGAGAAAGGTACGCCTAAAATTTGCTCCTAGATCAAGTGACGCCTCAATGAGATCTTCATCAAAGCGCTCGAGTGCCGAATAAATCGGCAGCACCATGAAAGGTAAGTAGTAATAGACCATCATCAGGCCAATTGAGAACCACGAGTTGAGCAAGTGAAGCGGCTCTTTAATAAGCCCCATTGTCATCAACATGTTATTGACAAAGCCTTCTCGTTCAAGAACAAAAAACCAGGCCGAGACGTGGAGTAAGAAATTTGTCCAGAAGGGGACGATTAGAAAAAATAGCATGAGGGTTTTAAGGCGGCCGGCGCGAAACGCGATGAAGTAAGCTAAAGGATAGGCGATGACAAGGCAGATACAGGCCGTTGAGAGTGCAAGAAGCAGTGAGCTAAACATGATGCCAATATACGTGCCGTTTAGAAGAGGTTTAAAGTTTGCAAGTGTGAGCTGTTCCCATCCACTTGACTTCTCACTGCCCACAAAACTAGAGATAACGAGAATGCAGAGGGGAACGTAGAAAAATAAAAGCTGCCAAAGAATTGCAGGGCTGCCTAGTGCAAATGGAACGTGGCGCTTAAGCTGTTTAAACATCTATTCCTCCAAAAGGACGACATTTTCTTTCTGCCAATAGAGGTAAACCTCATCGTCGTAGTCAATGTGTTCTTGTGGGAAATGCTCTTCGTTTTGTTCAAAGACTTGCACGCGCATGTGGTTGGGTAAGTTGATGTTGTACTGTGTGGATCTTCCGTGATAAACGATTGAGTGCACTGAACCCTTGACAGTGTTAGAAAAATTATAGACATCGGGTTTTTTTGAGATAAAGATTTTCTCAGGGCGGATGCTCATCGTGATTTTGCCCCCATTACGCATCCATTCCCGTTTTTGAGGAGCATAGATTTGAAAATGGCCCAGCTCGGGCACTTCGACTGTAGGCTGAGTGTCTAAATTGCGCAAAAGTCCGTTTACAATATTTGTGGTGCCCACAAATTTTGCAACAAATGATGTCTGGGGAAATTCATAAATCTCTTTGGGAGTGCCAATTTGAACAATTTCGCCTTTGTTATTCATGATAGCCATGTGATCGGCAACAGTGAGTGCTTCAAATTGGTCGTGCGTTACATAAATAAAAGTCATCTTCAAATCATCTTGGAGCTCGATGAGCTCTAGCAAAAGCCGTTCACGAAGTTTAAAATCGAGCGCAGAAAGAGGCTCGTCAAGCAAGAGCACATCGGGCTCATCAAGAATGGCTCTGGCAATGGCCACGCGTTGTTGTTGGCCTCCGGAGAGCTGCTTGGGTTTTTTATTCACGTGATCTGTTAAGTGGAATGCCTCAAGCAAGCGGTTGACACGTTTTTGGATCTCGGCCTTTGGCAACCCTTTTACTTTTAGACTGTAGGCAATATTATCAAAGACCGAAAGGTGAGGAAACAAAGCATAATTTTGAAAAACAGTGTTAATGCTCCGTTTGTGAATCGGTAGATGGGTAATATCGGTATCTCCAAGCATGATAACACCAGCATCAACCTTTTCAAACCCTCCAATAAGCCTGAGCAGAGTCGTTTTGCCGCAGCCGCTGGGGCCGAGCAGTGCAAAAAACTCGCCCGCTGGAATCGTCAGGTCGATTTCATCAAGGATGCAGTTGGTGCTAATTGCTTTTTTAACGCCTTTTAGTTGAATACTTCTCATAGCAAGGATTATAAGTTATTTTCCGTTTTTCATAAAGAAAAAATATGAGCTATAAAAAAATTTTTTGACTTGAAATTTGGGCTAGATTCAGGCAAGGTGCTCTATTCAAGGAGAGTGCTATGGAAAAAAGAAAACTTGTTATCATTGGATCGGGACCAGCTGGTTACACCGCCGCTATTTATGCAGCTCGAGCTAATTTAGAACCACTATTGTACGAAGGCTTTTTTTCCGGCCCTGCGGGTGGTCAACTAATGACGACGACAGATGTAGAAAATTATCCAGGATTTCCAGAAGGGATTACGGGCCCTGATATGATGGGTGCTTTTAGAAAGCAGGCTGCGCGCTTTGGAACAACCATTTTAACCGAAGATGTTAAAGAGGTTGATTTTTCCAAACGCCCTTTCATCATCAAAGGAAAAACCGAAGTGGAAGCTGAAAGCGTGATTATCGCTACGGGTGCAACCGCAAAGCGTTTAGAGATTCCAGGTGCTGGTGATAGTGAATTTTGGCAGAAGGGAGTGACTGCTTGCGCTGTTTGTGATGGGGCAATGCCGATTTTTAGGGATAAGCGTGTCGTCGTTATTGGCGGTGGAGATACTGCTATGGAAGATGCTCTTTTTATGACAAAGTATGCTAGTAAAGTGACGATTGTGCACAGACGTGATGAATTTAGAGCCTCTAAAATTATGTCAGAGCGCGCACTAGAGCATCCCAAAATTGAAGTTGCGTGGAATAGCGTTGTCACAAAAATTGAAGGTGGCACTGTTGTAGAAAAAGTAACCATCCAAGATGTTCACACAAAAGAAGAAAAAGCCGTTGAAGCTTCTGGAGTCTTTTTTGCGATTGGTCACAAGCCCAATACTGATTTCCTATCGGGCCAAATAGATTTATTTGATAACGGCTACATCAAAGTGAATCCAGGGCGCACCACAACAAACGTTAAAGGCGTTTTTGCCGCAGGTGATGTCCAGGACTTTATCTACCGGCAAGCGGTATCAGCCGCAGGTAGTGGATGCATGGCAGCGTTAGATGCAGAGCGCTTTTTAGTTGAACACCCTTCTTTGGTAGCTAGATGAGATTAGTGGCACTTCTAGCAATTGCAGGAAGCCTATGCGCGTTTGAGTATAAGCCCTGGTTTGGCAAGCTTTGGGAATTTGAATTTCGTAACGACTACACCTTTCGCTACTACGATGATGTGCAAAATGGGCTTAATCCTAAAGATTATTCATCCGTAGATCAATTTCTAGAATACGGTTTAGGTTTATCCCCATGGCCCACAATCGATGTTCAGTTTGAAATGAATTATGCAGACACCCATCGCCATTCATGGTCCTATTTAAGCACTGCGCTTTTGTTTCGCTATTTAGTCTGGGATGATATTGCTGGAGACCCCGTGAGCTGGACTTTAAACGCATCGATAAGATCTGTGAATTCTCACTTTTTAAACGACGTCTCTATTCCCTATCACGCAAACCTTAATCTTGATCTAACAACTGCTGTAGGCAAAGAGTTTGACAAGCTCTATAACTGGGTAGTGCGTTTTTGGGGGCTGTTTGGTTTTGGTATCGGCAATCGCGGCGCGCCATATCTGACGGGACTTGCTCGGGTTGAAGGAAATTTAAGCGAAAGGCAAATCATTAGTGTTGTCGTTGACAGTCTTTGGGGTCTTGGTGGTCAACAGGGGGTGAATGTCAACCGTTTCAACTCATATGCAAATATTGAGCACCAGTCCATAGATATTGGTGGACGATACAGCTACCAGCTTGGTGTATGGGGTGATCTACTTTTAAGCTACACTTACCGCGTCTACGCTCATAATTTCCCCGAGCATACTCAGACAGCGCGTGTTGAATACCGCATGCCCTTTGCGGTGTTTTGATGGCTTCTGCTATTAACAACGCAGATTGTTTGGAACGGATTTTTCGTTATTTAGACGTAGATGACTGCCGTGCATGCTTTTACGTATGCAGATACTTTCGTTTTGTATTGCAAGGGATGATCGAGCTTAAGCAAAATAAAAAACAGCTAACAGAGCGCTATCCCCAAATTGCCTTAGCAAACACGAGCCGAGGCGTTGAAGAGATAAGACGTATTGCTTGCCAGGCCTTTTTTTGCCAATTCCCCAAGACACCGATTGTTAACTATTCTTGGTTTGATTTGTATCAATTCGAGCTTCAAGCACCGTCTGTCGACGCTTGTCTCTACCAGTCTTTTGATCCCTCTAATTATCCCGACCTACTCGCTCTTGCAAAAAGCAATTTGTTAAAAGATCCAACATGTTGCTTAAAAAAGTTGCTGAATCATATTTCCAAAAGCGTCCATATGCGCTTTATTCCGCTTTTTCCCCATCAATGGCCTGTTGTTCATGCTTTAGCTGCTATAGTTAGTAGACTCCCCAAGCCTTTAGTCACAAAAATGCTCGGTGAGTTAACTGCTGTGGAAAGAATTGAGCTAATCAAAGTTCTATATCCATTGCGGTTCTCAATCAAAACTTGGCATGAGTTAGGGCTAGATTTAAGTATTTTGGACTCAAAGGGTGGTAGTTTAGCCCAAATCGTAGTGAAACAAATGATTTGGCTAAAAAGCCGATCAATGCGAGGCTTGCAAGGTGTTTGGCCGCAGGCTGCCTACATCAATAGCGGACTTACCGTCCAAAACTTTTTAAGTTACCAGATCAAGCAGTCAATGGAGTCTGTTAACACAAAAAGC
>JAUILX010000088.1 GCA_030433395.1 Chlamydiia bacterium | reverse complement strand
TCTGTAAAGTCAGAGCCAGTGATTGCAAAATTTTTCATCTCAATATAACTGTCATTCATAATTATTATCCTTGTTTTAGGGTTATTATAAAAGATATTATATCAAATAATTATTTTAAAAACAATGGTTAAATAAGTCATTGATCGACAACGACTTATTGCAATGAAACCGTGTAGTAATGGCGAATGGGGCCATTTTGTACTAAAAATGCAATGGATTTTTGGTTTTGGCTTTTTGCTAGGGCCTGGTTAAATTCTTGCATGTTAGTGACTTGGTAGTTTCCTATTGAGACGATTAGAAAGCCTGGTTGCAGGCCTGCACGCATGGCAGGAGAGCCTTGCTTGATTTGTGTGATAACGACGCCTTCCTCGCTTGGGGAAAGGCGGAGGCGTCTGCGGAGCTCGGGCGTTAACTCACTTGCTTCAAGGCCGATTTTTTGCCCTAGTTCGTGCGGCTCAGAGCCTGACTGAGAGCGGGAGCCTAGGGTTACTGGTAGATTCATTGTCTTGCCTTGGCGCTTGATGGTCAAGTTGACTACAGTGCCAGGTGAGAGCATGGCGATATCATTGCGCAGGGATGAGGCTGATTTAATGGAGCGATTGTTGTAGGCAATGATGACATCGCCAGTTTTAAGCCCAGCTTTTGCAGCAGGCGAATCTGCTACAACTTGAGCAACGATGGCTCCTTGTGTTTGATCGATGCCTAGACCTTCAGCAAGGTTCTTATCCAGAGGTTGTAGATGAACTCCCATGAAGCCACGATCAACGGTGCCGTTATGAATGAGTTGGTCCATGACGTGTTCGGCCATGTTGCAGGGAATTGCAAATCCGATGCCCATGTAGCCACCAGAGCGAGAAACAATCGCTGCATTGACGCCGATCACTTTACCATCAATATCAAGGAGAGGGCCGCCTGAATTACCTGGATTGATGGCAGCATCTGTTTGAATGAAGTCTTCAAGGTCATTGATATGAAGATTATTACGACCCTTGGCGCTAACAACGCCAACAGTGACAGTTGCCTCTAGTTGAAACGGGCTGCCTATTGCAATGGCCCATTCCCCTACTTCTACGTTATCCATATCTGCAAACTTAACGAAGGGATGATTTTCTCCGGAGACTTTAACAACAGCAAGATCTGTATGGTTATCTGTGCCGATGAGAGTTGCATCGAGCTCAGTTCCATCGTTGAGTACGGCTGTGATTTTAACAGCATCGCGCACGACGTGTGCGTTAGTCATTATGTAGCCATCAGAGGTGACGAAAAATCCTGAACCTTGGCTCATTTGTGGTTTTGGAGGTGCGCGGCGTTGTTGTGGAGGGGGTGCTCCAAAAAATCGGCGGAAAAATTCATCTTCTTGAAAAGAATCAAAGGGGTTTTGACCTTGATAAGGGTCGCTGGGCTGTCCTTCTACACGCAAGAAAACAACAGCGGGCTTGGCGTCTTTTGCAACTTCAACGAATGCATTTTGAGTGTTGCGCGCGCCACATGTTTCATAGCGCTTGGTTTGACTTCCAAGTTTAAGATCATCATACTTATTTGCAATGAGAGTTAAGCTCATGGTGCATGCCAGAATCAATGTTTTCATAATGTGCTCCTTGTGATGCCTTAGCATAGCATTATAGCGAAGAAATGTGAAGAGGGTAATTGAGTTTTTTGTTTTCTTTTTCTAGCAGCTCTTTTGAAGCAAATGAGACAAGGTGATTGGCATTGATATGAGGTGCAATTTCGGTTTGTACGACTTGCATGATTTGGTCTTTAGTTGCTCCAAGAACGCTTTCTCGATAGGCTTGGCGAAATGCAAAGGGTTTATTTTCACGTGCCCAAATGTAGGCTGCCATGCCGCGTGATCCTGGATAGATAGGAGAGTCATAGGCTTGGATTAAACCAAGCTTTGCTTCTTCTAAATCCTGCTCAGAAAAAGATCCTGAGCCAATTTCATCTGCTGCTACATGGAATGCTTTTAGTGTGCTTTCAATGTTCGGGTCACGGAAACCATAAAAATAAAAGCAGCCAGTGATTGCATTGTAGCTAGAACCAGAGCCGTAAGCGCCACCTTGTTCGCGGATTTTCGGGTGTAGGATACGGTTATCAAATAGCTCTGAAGCAATACTTATGAAGGGCGCGCGTTGATCAGATGCATCAATGGTTTTTAGGCCTAGGCTTGTGAAGGCAACTGGGCTGGAGATGATGCGTCCTTGATTTTGCGCCTGAAAGGGGGTGGGATCGAGAACAAAGGGGGTAAATGGATGTGTTGGCACATTTTTTAGTGGTGATAGATCAAGGGTATTGAAACTTTTTTCATCACATGTAACGACAATATGTGGATTTTGTAGATGTAGCAGTTTGGATTTAAGCTTTGTAAATTGCTCGATCACAGAGTTGAGTTTTGTATCGATATTATTTGCTAGATCTTCGATAAATTTGAAGAAATTCAGTCCTTGCCAACGGGAGTTGATTGAACCAATTTTGGAGAGGTGAGATGTAGCCATTTGAATCGCAAAATTCATCGAGCTTTGAGTGAGGCGTTGCTGCATGTAGGTGTAAGTTTGTAGGATGAGCTCTTTAATTCGGCCCGTTTCATCCGTGCGTGGGTTTGTTGCAAGTGCACGCAAAAGGGAAATGAGTTTTGGAGTATTGCGCTGCAATGCTTTGCCTCTTAGCACAAGTGCTGGCTTCAAGGTGTTTGGAGATTTTGCTTGCGCGTGCAGAGAAATGGATGCAGACAGGCCTCCAACACATCCTTGCATTTCTTCAAGGGTTTGCTCATAGGTTTTATTGCCTACGCCAAGCTCTGTGATGAAAGAGGTATAGAGTTGAACGTAGGGAAGCTCTTCCTCGGTAAGATCAGGCAGGTCCAAAACAAGAGAGATGTAGGTGATATGGTTTGTGAAGACAGGGTGATGAAAAACGTTGTTTTCTTGTTTAAGCATAAAGTTAGGACCTTCTTGTGGGATATCTGTAATTTGGATTTTGGGCAAACACTCAAGGTCTTGTGCTTCGCTTTGTAGCTGGTATGTTTTAAGTTGGTCTACTGTATGCACAATAGACTCTGCTTGTTTTGCTGAAAGCGTTTTTTGAATAGCATCAAGCTTTGCACGCTCGCTTTGCTCTTCGCAAGCAGCAAGTTTTGGGTCAGGTTTAAAGGTGAGCTGAATAAAATGCTTGTTGTCGATGAGATACTTTTGAATCAGCCCTTTTAAATACTGAGGATCTTGTATTTTTTTTTGCAGAGATTCAAAGGCTCCATAAAATTTTAATCCAGACTCAGGAGCGCCACCGTACGCCTTCAGTGCTGCAGAGCGAAAGTAAAGGTTTAGGCCAAAGGGAAGGCCGCCGCCGCCGATTTCAAGGCGTTCAAATTCCAGTTGATGAAGGGCATTTGCTGCGGTTTTTGGATCAATTGTCAATGACTGAAGCGTTTTAAAAATCAGAGTTTTTAGTTTTGGAACATTTTCAGGTTTACACCCTTTACAAATGATGATGTAGGGGATTTCGCTCATTTCATGATCTAAGTGACCGTCAGCAGTTTTGCAAAGGCCGCTTTCTAACAGCGCTTTTTTAAGAGGGGAAGCATCGTGATCTGTTAATATTTGGTCAATTAGCGTGAGCGCAAGACTATCTTCTAGATCGGTTGGTGCGCAAGTTAGCCACCCAAAAGCTGCCATAGTTTGACTTTCTATGCCCGTTTCATGAGTTGGGTAGGTATCTTCAAGCACAAGCGGCTGAGAAAAGCGCATCTGCTTAGGCAAATTTGGCAGAGGATCGCATTTTTGTGTTTTAGAAAAAACATGTTTTTCTAAAAAATCAAGGTGCTTTTCCAGATCGAGATTTCCATAAAAGTAAAAGAGGCAGCGCGAGGGATGGTAATATTGAGTATGAAAAGCTTTGAGTCCTTCATAGGTAAGATTGGGGATTTCTTCTGGATCTCCGCCAGAATTAAAGGCGTATGTGAGATCGGGAAAAAGAGCTCGGTTGATGATGCGCCAAAGGCGAGAATCTGGGCTTGACATCGCCCCTTTCATTTCATTGTAGACAATGCCTTGATAAGTCAGAGGTGTTGTAGGGTCATTTGGGGTTTGGAATTCAAAGCGGTGTCCTTCTTGTAAAAAGCTAAGCTCTTTAAGTTGTGGGAAGAAGACAGCGTCAAGATAAACTTCGAGCAAGTTATAAAAATCTTGCTCAACACAAGAAGCTGCTGGGTAACAAGTAAAATCGGGCCCTGTAAAGGCATTCATGAATGTATTAAGGCTGCGGCGTGTCATTCCAAAGAAAGGGTCTTTAACTGGGTATTTTTTGGAGCCACACAGCACAGTGTGTTCTAAAATATGGGGGGCACCATTGCCACTATCAGGCCAAGTTTTCAATCCAAGACAAAAAGCATTTTCAACATCATCGCATGCGATATGAATGATACTGGCCCCGCTTGAGTGCTCAATTTCATACAGCGTGCAGGACAACTCTTCAATTGGAGCTGTTTTGGTGTAGGTGAAATTTTTATACATCGTTGGCATTAGATGCTATTGTAGCATATAGCTTAGTAAAGAACCAAGGGGGAGTTTTTTATGGCCTGGCACAATATTTTAGGATACTTAGGGATAGCGCTTATCGCTATAGCCTATGTACCAAGACTTTATCATTTGGTTTCAAAGAAGTGTGGAGCTCACTTGACTCAGCGTCCCCATGCCCTCTTTCTTGTCGCATCTGTGATGCTTTTTTTTCCTGCGCTTTTTGAAAAATCAGGCGTTTTTATAACTCTGACAATTTTTCTGGCCTTTGCAACAGCGACTCTTGTCTACTATGGAAAGCGCTATGGCAACAGTCGTTGCGATGAGCATAAAGATTAAGTGATAGAAACCCAGATTCAGGTTAGTAAGCATATTTTTTATTTATATCAGGTGAAGTCGCGTAGGCTCTTTCAAAGATCATTCC
>JAUILX010000087.1 GCA_030433395.1 Chlamydiia bacterium | reverse complement strand
GATTGGGCTATAATGTAATGCTAATATTTTCAATTAGTATAATCAGTTGTTTGCTCTACAGTTGATCCGCAACTCGCGTTATCTATTTGATTTTTAGTCTTATAAACCCATAACTGAGGTCAGCAGGAGTGCGAGTGTGTTTTTTAATTTGATGCTAGCTTCTGGAAGTACGCGCAACTGTCAGGGGGATTCAGGTTCTTTAAAGCGAACGAAATAATGATTCCAATAGCTGGGGTATTTGTCTTGAATATGCTTATCAATTTGCTTAAGGATGTTTTGCGGAACGTTTCGGGAATGGTAAACAATGTCGCGTCCTTTTGACATTGAACCACCGCCTTTTCTATGGATACGGTTGTAGTACTTAAGCATCCTTTCTTCATGGAAGGATTTATTTTCGATGAATGTATCGAGGCGTTCGGGGGATTCTTCGAGAAACTTAAGGACTTTGAGTATTGTTGAGCGACAATCACCTACTAGGTCTTCGTAGTAAATTAATAGGCGGTTATCTTCAGCCCAGCTTTCAAAGAATGAAAGATATCCCATATAATGACGGATTGAATTAGGGCTTGTGATGAAGGTATAGAGCTCCTCAGGCTTGCGTTCTTGTTCCCTGGCCCTTCTAATGAGATATTCTTTGGGATTACGTAAGATAAATATGAGTTTGTTGTTAGTTTTTGAGTAATTTGTCAGGTGGTGGTAGGGGTAATGGGTGTGCAAGATAGGGTGTTTTGATTGGTCTATACTGAGAGCTCCAAAAAAGACAAATTCGGGAATTTCCAGGGGTGCGTCGCTGTTGAAACGGTGCCAAAAGGAAACAAAACGTCCTGTCAGTGCTTCGATACAATACATCATCCAATGTGTGCCACAGCGTGGGGGTGTAAGAAGGATTGTAGTTTGCTCTTCGGAATATAGAGACCCCAGAAGCAAGATGGAAACGTATAGCAATCTTCGCATAAAAGGATTCTCCAAAATTATGAATTTTCTGTCACCAAATTTTTGTACGGAGCTTGATTATTAGCCTGACTTGGCGTTTCTATGTTTTCTATCGGCAATATGAAAGAAGTTGGGGGGAAGTATTGTTGCCAAAATTCCCTCACATACCGAATATAATAATGTTTAAAAGTACGGTATCCAGACCGGTGAAGCATGATGACAATGGTCATTAGCTCGCTTAGAGACATTTGTGGTCTTCTTGATGGCTTCTTATATTCCTTGTTGTTGAGAAGACTCGATCAAAACTGAATTCCAATCTGATTCGAAGCTAGCACAGAAATCATCAACTATGCAAAATGTAGATATCAAAAGTTCCTCGAACGCTTTTGCCTCCTTTTGTTGGTGTCAAGAATTAACAACAGGATTTTTTATTTCTGGATTTTTCTCAAGACTTTTCTATTCAAATACTTGTCTACGAGTTGATCCAAAACTCGCGTTAAATCAGCTTTTGAACTTGTTATACTCCAGAAAAAACTGGAGGCTCTCAGATGTTTAAAAAGTTTTGTCACGGAGTGATGGCTTATAAAAAACAGAATCATTATACAGCCTATGAACTATATCTCAAAGCACATGAAAGTAATGACCCTCGCGCTACTGTCAGGTTGGGCAAGCTATGCTATGAGTCCAGAGATTCCGTTGTTAGAATGACTATTAAAAAACAAGGCAGATCTGCTGGCTTGGCTAAAAAATTATTTCAATCAGTCTGAAATGAAAATGCAATCACTTTGTCACCAGAACAGCAAGCACTACTTGACGGTAAAAAACAAAGGCTCCTCGAATCTAACCGGCAAAATCTTCGCGTAGCTAAAGAAAATATTCAAAAATATGCACAAGATGATGAATATCCATGTTCGCAAATTGCCGATGAAGTTATTCGAGGAGTTTGATTCTACAGGCTTGGTGTAGTACACTGCGGTTCATGACGGCAATATGGGCAATAGCTGACCTTCATCTTCCGTTTGGCAATCCTGAAAAATCCATGGAGATTTTTGGGCCTGCTTGGGAAAACTACACAAGCAAAATCGAAACTCACTGGAAAAAGCATGTAAAGCCAGGTGATTTAGTGCTGCTTGCGGGCGATATCTCTTGGGCTCATGATCTGGATAGCGCTCGTAAAGATTTGGAGTGGATCAATCGATTGCCTGGAACAAAACTGCTGATTCGAGGCAATCACGATTACTGGTGGCCCTCACCTAGCAAATTAAAAAACGCTCTTCCTTCTTCGATGCATTTTATTCAAAATAATGCGTTTCAATGGATGGATATCTCTATTGGTGGCGCTCGCCTTTGGGATTGTGAGCATTTTTCATGCAGTGAGATCATTGATTTCAAGATGAATCCTGCAACTGGGGCAATTTCTCCCCCTGAAACAGACATTGCAGCAACGAGAAAAATCTTTGAAAGAGAGCTTCATCGCCTGCGTCTCAGCTTGGAACAGCTCCATAAAGATGCTTCCATGCGCATTGTCATGACTCATTACCCTCCAATTAGCAATGAGCTTAACCCCTCACCCGTTTCTGCAATGCTTGAAGAATTTAAGGTTGATGTCTGTGTCTTTGGGCATTTGCATAATTTAAAAAGTGGTATTGAGCTATTTGGAGAAAAAAATGGCGTGCGCTACATATGCGTTGCAGGTGACCACATCGACTTTGTGCCGGTTAAAATTGCGCCTGTTGGTTAATTGTGACGATTTCCTTGAGCTTTTTAAGACCTAGATCAGTTGGGAAAAATTTTGTGTCGGGATCTATGTCAGCGCGCTCCTCTAACATTTTATCCACAGCTTCTTCTTCTTGTTCGAGGTCCAAAGCACAAAAATAATCGCGCACTGCAGATAAAAGCTGTTGGAAATCATCTTCTATTTGTAGCCACGAGCCAACGTTATCAAGTAGAACCTGGAAAGCGGAGCGCTCATCAAGCTGGCTGAGTAAGCGTAACATTTCAAAACCAAGATCGATATCAGGCTCTTCTTGCAATTCGACAAATAGGCGGTCAAGCATGATTTTACCTTCAATCTCATCTGATTCTGCAAGTAATCTCACGCGTAAAAAATCAAACCAGCGCTTATCTTCTGCATATGGATAAAAAGCTCCGAGTAACATTGAGGCCATAGTTCTTTGCTCTGCGTCAATTAAACCGGCAATAAATTCATATGTAAATGTTTCAATATCATGAGCGCAGATAGATTCGAGCAGTTTTGAGATTTCTTTTGCATCAACTCCTTGATCAACATTTTGATCCAAAATTTTACACAGCTCGAGCAATTGATTGTAAAGCGGGTCCACATCCTCGAGCTCTCCATCATCAAATTGCTCAATCAAATGATCGAGCTCATCGCAGAAGATCGATAGGGTTTGTTTTTTGGGACAAAAACGACGCCATGCTTCAAAAGCTAACAGGTAAACTTGAGCTTGTAGCTTCTCGTTTTTGCTATCGAGCAGTAAACAGTCAGTTAGCTCTTCTGGTCCATCGCATTTTTCAGCATAAAGGAGAACAGACTCAGGCGTTAAAATAATATCATATTGACCTAAACGGTTAAAAAGCTCTTCATCTGAAAGCGCGCGCAAATCCTCTACCTGCCAAGGCTGAACGTCAAAATCATGGTCACCTTCCCATTTCATTTTCATCAAATTGTAAAATGCTTTTCCGCGCATAGCCTTATTCCTGCTAAAACCTCAAATTATATATAAAATTTCTATAAAAGAAAACCCTCTTCCCTCTAAATACAAAAGGAGCATTAATAACAAAAGCCTTTTCTGTTAGAATGAGCGCCATGAAACATAAGCGCCCTTTCATTTTACTCGAAGTGTTGATTGCAATTGGAATAGCCTCTATTGCTCTATCATGGATCATTACCTCTTCCTCCAGGCACATGCATAAACAAATGGAAACAGTCTCACGCATCGATCAGCAGCGCTTTTTTGAACTTCAATTCTTTGATTGTCTCCTTGAGCTTCGAAAACAAAAATCATTCACTCCTAAGCTAATAACACCGTGTCAAGAATCAAAAATAAAAGTCGCGCGTGATGGAAAATCATGGAAGACGATTAAAATTTCTTTGAAAAATAAAAAGCTAAAACTAAAATCTGACTTGAAAGTGCTTCTTTGCCTAGCAAAAAATCCTTCAACATTGCATGTTGAAGGAAATGAGTGAAAAAACACCTTCTTTTAGTCCTGTTGTACCTGCAAAGAAAAAGCTGCGTGAGTTCTCCTTCCGAGCTGTTGTTCTGGGAGTGCTGCTCGGATTGCTTTTTGGCGTTGGCAATGCCTACTTAGGGCTAAAAATCGGATCAACAATTTCTGCGTCCATTCCTGCTGCGGTTTTATCGATGGCCATTTTAAGGTTGATCAGCAAAAGCGTCACTATTTTAGAAAACAACATGGTACAAACGATCGCGGCGGTTGGAGAAGGCCTTGCAGCTGGCGTTATTTTCACTGTTCCAGCGCTTTTCTTTTTAGGCGATCACCCTTCACCTGGCTACATTTTTGTTTTGGCGATGTTAGGTGGTATTCTAGGCGTTCTTTTTATGATTCCCATGCGCCGATATATCATCGTAAAAGAGCATGGCATTTTGCCATTTCCAGAAGGAACAGCCTGTGCTGAAATTCTTAAAACTGGAGAAAAAGATAGTTCTGGCGCCACTTTAGCAGGCTGGGGACTGCTCATTGGTGCGCTCCAAAAACTCTGTACGAGCGCCTTATTTCTGTGGAACGAGGTTGTAACCTACACCATTCGCCCCTTCCAAAGCACCCAATTTAGTATGGACTGCACCCCTGCGCTATTGGGAGTTGGGTATATTATAGGACCAAGGATTGCCTCAACAATGTTTGCAGGAGGCGCTGTTGCCTGGTGGGTTTTAATCCCACTTATCAAAATGTTTGGTCAGGGCGTTGTAACGATTTATCCTGCAACAATTCCAATTGCACAGATGAGTGCCGAAATGATTTGGGAAGACTA
>JAUILX010000086.1 GCA_030433395.1 Chlamydiia bacterium | reverse complement strand
CTACCAAAAGAGTACTCTAAATGGGAGCTATGTTAACGCGAGTTGCGGATCAACTCCCTTGAACTGGCCCATTTTTTGGCGATCTTTCTAGATAGTGTCGTCATAAGATAGATCCCCATAGAGAAATACAACGGATATGTACAGCCGCTAAAAATGATGCGCTACTTTTTGCATATCTCGTTGCAATCCCACGCCATCTTTTTAGATGTAAAAACGCATTTTCTACAAGGTGTCTCAATTTATAGAGATCCTTGTCGTATTCTCTGAGCTCTATTCTATTTTTCTTTGGTGGTATAACAGCAGTCATGCCATTTGCTTTCGCCTGCTCAATAATGCTATTGCTATCGTATCCGCGGTCAGCAAGCAAATAATCAGCACTTATCCCCTCGATTAGGCGACTACCTTGCGTACAATCTGCATCGGTACCTGACGTAACAATAACTCTGATCGGCAAACCATGCGCATCCACGGCCAGATGCAATTTCGTATTGAGCCCCCTTTTGTCTTGCTCATCGCCTGATTACCTCCAACTGCTCCTGCTGCGTGAGGATGCACTTTGATATGAGTGGCATCAATCATCAGCCATTCATAATCTGGCTCGTTTATCAGTGATTCAAGTAGAGCTTCCCATCTGCCTTTATCACGCCAGCGACAAAAACGGCGATGAGTATTTTTCCAATTCCCATAATCTGGTGGTAAGTCCCTCCAAGGTGCACCAGTCCTTAGAATCCAGAAAACAGCGTTAATAAAGCGCCTATTGTCGTGCGCGACAGATCCCCACCCACCTGGTCGCCCAGGTAAGAGTGGCTCTAACTTTTCCCATAAGGCATCACTAATATCATGACGGTGATATGACGATTCCATACAAACTCTCCTTTGCTGGCTTGTTTGATAAAAAAGAATATCACATCACGTTTTTCTTGACGACACTATCTAGGAAAAACTGCTTGAGGATAGCGCGTTGGCTATCCACTGCGCAGATTTTTCTAAAAATTTCATCAAAAATATGCACCATTTCATAGATAGTTGATCCGCAACTCGCGTTATTTATATTTAATTGATAGATATTGTCGATAGGGGGTTGAGGTGAGAGGGGAGCCTGTAACTTGTTTGCAGAGCTCTGGGGCGCTGTAAAGGCGGCCGTGGCAGTGAATTTGCTTCTTTAGCCAAGTGGTGATAAAGCGCAGATCGCCAGAGGCTATGCGGTTGGAGTAATCTGGGTAGGTATTGGTAAATTTAGCAAAAAATTGGGCTGAATATAGGTTGCCTAGTGCATAGGTAGGGAAGTAACCGATGTTGCCACAAGCCCAATGCATGTCTTGTAAGCACCCCATAGCATCGCTGGGTGGTGTGATTCCTAGGTATTCTTGCATTTTGGCGTTCCAGGCATCAGGCAAATCCTTTGGAGCTAGAGATTTGGTGAGAAGGTCCTTTTCAAGCTCGTAGCGCATGATGATATGGAGGGTGTAGGTGACTTCGTCTGCGTGGACGCGGATCAGGGAGGGTTGCACGCGATTGAGGGTTTTGTAAAAGTCATCTAGGGAAAAGTCTTTCAATTGAGGAAAGGTTTCTTTGAGCTTGGGGTAGGCATATTCCCAAAAGGAGCGGCTTTGACCAATGATCACTTCCCAGAAACGGGACTGTGATTCGTGGATGCCTAGGGAAATGGAGTCGCAAAGGGGTGTTCCTGCAAATTGCTCTGGAAGACCTCTTTCATAAAGGCAATGCCCTCCTTCGTGCATGACGGCAGAAATATTTGGGATGGGGGTGTCTTTTGTTACATGGGTCGTCATGCGTACGTCTGTAGGAGCTAGGGTGGTGCAAAAAGGGTGTGCTGACATATCGAGACGCGTGTGGTGTGGCTCCAAGCCCATTTCCTGCATCAAATCTGCTACATATCTCATTTGTGCATCTACAGGATAGGGGCCGGGCGGTAGCGGCCTGGGATCAGAGGCGCTTTGTTTTGTAAGATCGATTAGAAAAGGTTTGAGGTCAGCAAATAGCATATTGATTTGAGCTGAAGTGGCATCGGGCTCGTATTCATCTAGCAGGGCGTCGTAGAGGTGGTCTTTGTAGGAAAGATACTCAGCCCTTTCTGCTGAGAGCTCAAAAATGGTCTTCAGATGGGGACAAAATGCTTTAAAGTCATTGTTTTCACGTGCGATTTGCCAGGTATGGACTGCCTCAGAGCAAGTGGCTGTCCAGCGCTCAACAAAGCTTTTGGGTAATTTTGTGGCTTTTTGAAAATCGCGATTCCAAAGATTTGCTGCGCATTTTTCTTCTTTACTGAGATCTTGGCAGACAAGCAGCTCTTTTAGTGCGCTCTCAAATTGGGATGCGGTGCTCATCTTGTGGCAAAGGCCTGCAATATATTCTTTTTGTGCAGATCTGGCTTTAATGCCAGCTTTAGGCATATGTGTTTCTTGATCCCAGCCCAATAAAGAGCTAACTTGACTTAGTAGATAGGCTGGGCGGTAGGCAGATTTTGTTTTTTCAAATAACTTGTGCACGGCGGGGCCTTAAAATAAAGTTAAATGCGGGGGTGCAGTAGACCCACGCACACAAAATGAGAGCAACGGTGCCGCTGCCAATGATGACATCAGTCATCCAATGAGCACCGGCAACAAGGCGTGGAAGGCAGTAACAGCTTTCGGTAATGATGGCTGCAAATCCGTAGCGCTTGTCGAAAAGAAAAAACATGCTGCAAGTGAAGAGCCAGGCAGTGATACCGTGATCGCTTGGATATGAGGACAGCGAATGGTCCTTGACGTAGATCCAGTCAATCACTGCTGATAAGCGAAAGGCTGTGGGATCGGTTGCAGTGGGACTGAAGCGTTCGATTTGAAGAACTTTTGGGAAAAGAGTTTTGCCAATAAGGGTGATGGATAAAAAGATAAAGACGATCATGAAGAGAATTTTAATGATGCTGTGGCGTCTAAGGGAAGCTGGCGTGTGATAAAGAATTATTGCAAAGAAGATCAATCGAATTAAGTCCATTACATATTCTGAGCGCTTATAGGCTGCAAGGGCCCAAAACTTTTGCCAAAAAAGATTATGGTGCACAAACCCGTTGAGGGTGTTGAAGCAAACTCCATCGAGAGCATTCCAGAGCATGCGCGTTGGTTCAAAAAGCCAGCTTATAAGCAGTAGCGCTGCAACACCGTGTAAAATAAAAAATCGTTTTAGAGCCACAAAAACCGTCCCCCGAAATAAGTAAAAAGTGCAGCCATTGGCAGGCCGATGGCGAGTAGAGGTGATACAACGCGCGCTTCCCCAATAATAACTGCTGCATTTAAAACAGCACTAACCGTAATAAATCCTAATAGCGCCACTGTATAGATTAAAAAGCTGTTTGTAAAGCGCCGGTAGTGCATTGATGACTTCAAAATAGCTAAGACGGCGATGAGAGCGAGGAAGGGGCAGAGCATTTTGTAAATCATTTGAGCTTCAATAGCGCTGTGATTTTGGCGATAGTAAAGGCTGGAAGATTTTAGTAATTGATTGAGCTCGGTGATTGAGCGAGCAGAAAAAGGGGTGAAAAAGTTTGTTTTGGCAAGTGTTTCAAGTCGAATTTGTGGCATGGGCAAAAATTCATGTGTGCTCGACAAGACAAGGTTGTTTGCTTCGTCACGCTTGAGGTGGTCAACATTGTAGCCTTCAAGGCAGTTGGGAAGGAGCTTTAGTGACTCCATGCGCCACATCTCATCGATGCTCTGCACCCAGATGACATCACAAAGAGTCATCGTTTCAAGTGAGCGATGTGAGTAGTAAAGCTTAGAGCCATCCTCAAGGGGTATCGTATAAAGGCGCGGGATTCTTTTTTTGATTTTATGTTGGCGAAGACCTGTAAAAGCATCGATTCGTGAAAGAGCTTTAGGCATCCAAACTTGAGCATTGATGCCGAGTAATGCCGTGCAAAAAATTCCTACAGTCAGGAATGGCTTAGCTAGTTTTTTAAGAGATAGACCACCAGCTTGTAGAGCAATCAACTCGCGCGAGGCATTTAATGATGTAAGAACTTTGATGCTAGCTATCAAAAGTGAGATGGGAAGCAGATGCACCATGTATTTGCTAATATGACAGGAGTAGTAGACAAAGAGCAGGCTTAAGGGCATCGCTTTGCCTTGAGTCATCTCACGCATATGAATGGCGTAATCTAAAAGAGCAAAAAGAGCAAAAAGAGCACCGAATATTAGCAGCAGAGAACTGATGAGGTTTTTAAGTAGCATCCGCTCGTATAGCTTCATTCAACCCCTTTCTCTTTTAAGGTTTTATAGCGCCATGCAAGGACCCATGCAAGGGGATGTGGAACGAAATAGCAGATAGCAGCTAGAAGAGGTTTTGTCTCAAATGATTTACCAACTAAAATGCTTGCTAGCAATAGGGCTGTGAGGCAGGTTGCAAGCACCAGTGCTCTCTTGCGGCGGTTTCGGCCAATTTGAAGTCCAAACGAAAGGCCTATAAGGGAAAATGTAAGTGGGCTAATGCCGTATGAGATGCGGCGTACTCGCTCAAAGAAAAAAGCGTTTTGGTAGCGCTTGTGGCCTTTATCGCTTTCGGCTTTAAGGCGCATCATCCGCCAGGGTAAACTGTCATAAGGAATGCGTACAGACGGGCTGCGTAAAAATAAAGAGAGATCTTTTGCTGGCAGATCAGTTTCTTGTTGGTTTTCGATAAGCAGGTGATCGAAATTATCAGAGGGCAGAAAGGCGAGCTGGGTGAGGTTTTTTATCTTCAGCTGCCCTTTTTTAACTCTTAGGTCTTTTGCAAAGACAGCTGAGAGTCTGTCAGCAGATTTGTTATAGGTGATAAATGTTAGATTTTGAGCATGTTTATTAGCTTTGATGGTTGACAAATCAATTGATGTATCTTTGAGGCGAATGTATTTGCTTTTTTGTAGCAGGAAGAGAGGGTTAGAAGCTGTTGTTTTGAATACAAGCTTGCGCGTTTGCATGCGTG
>JAUILX010000085.1 GCA_030433395.1 Chlamydiia bacterium | reverse complement strand
CCGCTACCGAATTGACAGAGGGTGTAGCGATTGTAAAAGGACGGTCAAATATCAGACAAGTGGGAATAAGAAATAAAGCAGCAAAAAGCAGCTGTCCTGTTGGTGCAACAAGAAAGGGCATTTTGCAGACATGGCGACGTGCGTAACACATGGCAATAGCGTAACAAAGGGTTGCTCCAACGGCAAATAACATCCCTATTTCGCTGCCTATTTTTTCATCAATTAATGAGGGTAAAAAGATAATAACGAGTCCACTGACGCCTGCTGCAATGCCAAGCCCTTTACGGAATGTGAACCGATCGTCATGCAGTGTGTAATGCGCTAGAATAGCTGTAAAAATGGGGGTGGTGCCATTAATGACACCTGCAAGTGAGCTTGGGATGAGTTTTTCTGCGTAGGGGAAGAGGCAAAAAGGGAGCGCTGAGGCAAAAAATCCCATGACTGCAAAGTGCTTCCAGTGCTTGAGATGAGGGCGCAGGCGATTGCCGCAAAGACGCATAGTGGTATAAATCAGCAACGCTCCAATGGAAACGCGTAATGTGGCAATCGTGATTGGAGGAAAGCTTTCTAGGCCAATCATCATAAACATGAAGGCTGGGCCCCAGCAAAATCCTAGTGCGATAATCAAAAGAAAATTTTTACCCGACAAGATGATCTCCTACACGCAAAGCATTAGCAATAATCGTCAGTCCTGGATTAACTCCAGACACTGATGGAAAGAATGATCCATCAACAACGTATAAATTGTCAAGGTCGTGTGCTTTACAGTGGATATCAAGAACGGATGTTTTGGGATCTGTCCCAAACCGGCAAGTTCCTACTTGATGGGCAACCCCTGCGAGGGGTATTTTTTTTCTTAAATACAAAGAGTTAGGAAAAATGTGCGTTGTGGGTGATGAAAGATGGATAATGTCAACGAGTTTTTCATAAAGGCGCTTGTGGGCCTCTAAGTTATTTTCTGTATAGCTGAGCTGGATCTGTCCAGAATCCGAAACGGTCACGCGGTTTTCTGGATCGGGCAGGTCCTCAGAAGTGATCCACCAGCCCATGGCGTGATCTGCCATTCCTTCAAGGGCAATCTCTGGAGTGATCGCTGGGGCATCGCCTTTTAACATTTCGGGTTTGACTTTGCCGAGTAATTGAATATGCCCAAGGGGGAGCTCTGAGTCATCTGAGCCATAATAATAGTCGTTAATTCCTAGTGTTTTTTGAAACTTTGTGGGGTTTTTCTCTTTTGAGATTGCAACAATAGCTGAATTGTTATGGCACATGTAGTGACGGCCAACCATTCCTGAGCTATTGGCAACGCCCGATTTGAGCAAAAGCGCTGAAGAATTGATTGCGCCACAAGATAAGATGAATTTATCAGCTGTAAACCGGTCAGTTTTTCCATCTTTGATCACTTCAACGGCAACGATTTTTCCATTGTCCTCAATGAGTTTTTCAGCTTTAGCTCCAGTGATGAGTGTGACATTGTCATGGCTTAATGCTGGGCGGATGCAAGTTGTATGAGCATCAGCTTTTGCATCGACCATACAGGGGAATCCATCACAGGTATCGCAACGTATGCATTCACTTTTTTCAGAGTTTTTTTCGTTTAATCGGATGCCAACAGGAAGATGGAAGATGGTAAATCCATGGGGCTTTAGTCGGTCGACGATCTTTTGCACAGGGGGCTCGTGGCTAACAGGATCACAAAAGTAGGGCTCTTTTTCTGGCGGTTCGGTTGGGTCCTCACCCCGCTTGCCATGCACAGAATAAAGCTTTTCAGCTTCTAAGTAGTAGGGCTGGAAATCTTTGTATTTTAAAGGCCATGCAGGGGATGTACCTCCATAATGCTTAACTTCTTCGAAATCTTTCTCTCGCAATCTAAGAAGTGCAGCTCCATAGAATTTTGTGTTGCCGCCGACATAGTAGTGCGTACCGGGCTCAAACTCCTCGCCTTCTTTATCAAGCCACATCTCGCCAGGATTGTAGTGGCCATCGACGAAGACAGCAGCGGGATCCCAGTTTTCTTTAGCGCGTTTTAAAAAATCGCCCCGCTCTAAAATGAGTATTTTTTTGCCAGTGGGTGCGAGCTTATGGGCAATTGTGCCGCCGCCAGCCCCAGTTCCAATAATAATGTAGTCATAATCCATACTTTTCTGGATAACAAATCTTATATTTAATACATAGGAGATATGGACGAAGAACAAAAGCGCATGGAAGAAAATAATCATCGGGAACCTGTGCCTGTATGGGATAGTTGGGGTCCCTATGTCTCGGAGCGTTCATGGGGCACTGTGCGTGAGGACTATAGTGCTGATGGGGATTCTTGGAAGTTTTTCCCTCATGAACATGCCAGATCCCGTATCTACACATGGGGAGAAGATGGTATTGCAGGCCTTTGCGATCGTTATCAAATCATGGCCTTATCGTTTGCTTTTTGGAATGGTAATGATCCTATTTTGAAGGAGCGCTTATTTGGTCTTGCTCCGTTCGAAGCTAATCATGGCGAGGATGTCAAAGAGTATTACTACTATCTCGACTGCACGCCAACACACTCATATATGCGCTATCTCTATAAATATCCGCAAGCTGCCTATCCATATGATGATCTTGTAAAAGAAAACCAAAGGCGCTCTTTAAAAGATCGGGAATATGAGCTCATTGACACTGGCGTGATGAATGATAATCGCTATTTTGATGTTTTTATCGAGTATGCCAAAGCTGGCCCTGAAGATATTTGCGTGCGTATGGAGATCCACAATCGGGGCCCTGAGGAGGCGAGCATTTCGGTTTTGCCACAGCTTACTTTTAGAAATACATGGCGTGCGCCCAAGGGTAAGCCTGAAATTCCTGTCATTGCTCGAGGCGAAAGCAGTGATACATTTTCTTCCATTGTTGCTGACGATAGTCGCTGCGAACCGATTAAACTCTTGAACTTTCCCTACTCTTTGGGCAGACGTTTTCTTTATGGGGATCCATGTGATGAGACGCTTTTTACAGATAATGAGTCCAATAATGAACTCCTTTTTAACGCACCTAACGAAACAAAATACGTTAAAGATGCTTTTCATCGCTATGTCGTTAAAGGTGAAAATTGTATCAGTCCTGAGCAGACAGGGACCAAAGCTGCGCTGCATTACAAAAATATCAAAATTCCAGCAGGGGGGTCAAAAGTTATCCGTTTGCGCTTAACGGATACATCAACGAACATGCCAATACAAGATGTTGATCAGGTTGTAGACACAAGGCGTAAAGAGTGCAATGCTTTTTATGAGAATATTCACCCAAAAGGGGCGAGCGAAGATGATAAACGCATCCAGCGCCAAGCGCTCTCTGGCATGCTCTGGAGCAAGCAATTTTACATGTATAATGTGCATAAATGGTTTGAAGGGGATTGCATTCATCAAAATGTACCTCCTGAGCGCAAAAACATACGCAATTGTCACTGGAAGCATCTTTTATCCAAGCGGATTATTTCCATGCCAGACAAATGGGAATATCCTTGGTTTGCAGCATGGGATTTAGCGTTTCACACTGTTTCAATTGCTCTTGTTGATATGGACTTTGCTAAAAGGCAATTGGGTCTTTTGCTCTTCGATCAATTCCAACATCCCAACGGGCAGATACCAGCTTATGAGTGGGAATTTTCAGATTTAAACCCACCCGTTCAAGCTTGGGCAGCTTGGCGCCTTTATTCGATGGAAAGAGAAAAACATGGCAAAGAGGATAAGGTTTTTTTAAAGCGTTGCTTTCACAAACTTATCATTAACTTTTCTTGGTGGGTCAATAAAGTTGACTCCAAAGGCAACAACGTTTTCGAAGGCGGGTTTTTAGGGCTTGACAACATCACTGTTTTTGATCGCAGCGCTCCCATTCCAGGAGGGGGAAGGTTAGAGCAGTCTGATGGAACAGGTTGGATGGGCTTTTTTTGTCTCATGCTCATGCGCATGGCCCTAGAGCTTTCTAAAGATGATCATTCCTACCAAAATCTAGCCGTTAAATTTTTTGAGCATTACGTCTATATTGCCAGTGCCCTAGAATTTTCTGAAGAAAGAGAAGTGCAAATTTGGAACGAAAAAGATGGGTTTTTCTATGACGTACTTTGCGTGCCTGGTAAAATGGAAGAGCAGATTTATGTGCGCTCACTAGTTGGAATTATTCCGCTCTATGCTGTCGACATCATCTCAGAAGAAGAGCTCGAGCAGCTTCCTGAATTTGCTACAAGCTTTCAGTGGTTTTTAAAAAATCGCCTCGACCTTTCCCAGCGCTGCGTAACACCTATTGGCAAAGATGGCAAAATGCGCTACCTCCTCGGATTGATGCACCCTGAGCAAATGCAGCGCGTGCTCGCTCGCGTTTGGGATCCAGAAGAATTTCGCTCAGAATATGGTCTAAGAAGCCTATCCAAAGTCTATGAAAAATATCCTTATGAGCTGCTTGGCAACACAATCAACTACGAGCCAGGTGAAGCCTCTGTCATTCTCAAAGGCGGCAATTCAAATTGGCGCGGCCCTATTTGGTTTCCAACAACCTATCTGCTCATCGAAGCCCTTCGCAAGCTGTCAGATGTTTTAGGTGATGATCTAAAAATTGGTGATGTGACAACCAAGCAAATGGCCGACACATTTGCAAATGGCCTAATCAACTTATTTCGCCGAAACAAAGAGGGCAAGCGTCCTATCTATGAAGATATTGAGCTTTTCCAAAGCGATCCCCACTTCAAGGATCTGATTCTTTTTTATGAGCACTATCACGGCGATACAGGCCGCGGCCTTGGCGCTTCTCACCAAACAGGCTGGTCAGGCCTCGTTGCTAACTTGATTGACGAGTTTTTAAAGTAACTTCAAACGCTTTCATTTGCGCTTGCTGTGCTGCGTTCATGTTGATCTGCGGGCGGTGTTTTTTGACATGATCATAGGCTTCATTATAGCTCATACTGTGGTGCATCATGAGATACCCGATCACAGCCATGGC
>JAUILX010000084.1 GCA_030433395.1 Chlamydiia bacterium | reverse complement strand
ATGACAATTTCGATTAAAACTAAATCGCAAAACATGCCTCTTATCAAGCATTCCCTTGAAAACACTGCGCATGAAGTGCCTGAATACCTATCGCTTGATCCAAAAGCTTTTTCTGGAAAGATGGAAACTGCGCCTCATTCAGATCAGGTTCAGCTTCCAATTCCAGTAAATGTTCCCCTGGTTTGTGAATTTTTGGCTCACACCCATTAATTTTATAAGGAGGCTTTTATGACAATTTCTTGGTTGACCATCATCGCCTGCCTATTTGGCAGCGCGTTCATGAACCCCGAAAAAGATGAAGTTCCTGAAGAGCAAACCTGCGCAAAGCAAGAAGACCACGAGACACTTGAAGATCCAAACGTGGAGCTAGCAATCCAGCTCCATGAAGAAAAAGAAGAGCAGCACAAGCGCGAGCTCACAAAAAAGCCCCGCCATCCAAAAGACTCATCCTACGCACATAGCGATGAAAACATCATCCTAGAGGGCGAAAAAATCCCCCACGTCGAAATTCCTATTAAATAGCCAGACGTTTCAACCACTTCCACTGCAGGGTCATCAGGGCGCAAAAGGCAAGAAATGGGAAGACTAGATTCTTTATCTGCGCGAGCACTGCGCGTGGAAATTCGCCCCCAGTAAAGACCGGGTCAGGATAAAGCAATGCAGCAATCACAGCAGCCAAAACACTTGCTCCTATGAGCTTGCTTAATTTTAGCGATCCTATATTGCATTTGCGCAAGAGCAAATAGGCATTGATAAATTGGGTTGCTGATGTTGCTAAGGCAACACTTGCCGCGCCCAATTGAAATCCATACACAAGCAGTGCATTTAGGCCTATGTTTGTGCCCACGCAAATGAGAGCTGCCATCGATGGCGTGCGGAAATCTTTCTTTGAATAAAAGCGCGCAGATAACATCATCACAAGCGCCGCTGGAAATAGGCCCACTCCATAAGCCCAAAGGCATTGGGTTGTTTTGTAAACTGCATCAGGGGAAAAATCACCATGGCCAAAGAGCAGGTTAACACCTGCGCTTGCACACGGTAATAGAGCAAAGGTCACTGGAATCAAAAAGAGTGCACATCTGTTAATGGCATGGTGTAGAAGAGGCAATTGCTCGCTGTCACTTGCATTAGAGAGCGCTGGCAACAGGGCTGTCGACCAAGCCATTCCAAACAGGATAAGAGGCAGCTGCTGCATGCGAATAGCATACCACAGGTAGGCTGGCCCCTCTAAGCAGGCCGAGCGCGCGAAAAGCGCATCAAGGGCACTGTTAATTTGAGAAGCTCCAACCCCTAATATCCCCAATGCAAAAGGCATCATCATCGCCCGTACCTGGGAAGAGAATGGGCGCGCTTTTTTCAAAATGGCCCAGTTAAGTTGTTTTGCAATTGGCACAGATGCGAGAAGCCACTGGAGGGCAAACGCTCCAACCACGCCAAGCGCTAGAAAGCGCATTGCAATCGGCTCTGGGCTATGCCTAAAATTCAAGATAATACCAATCCATACAATGTTTAACGTCATTGGCAATGCTCCAGACACAAAAAAGCGCTTCTCACATTGTAAATAAGCACTTGATAGGCCGAAAAGACAGATAAAAAATAGTCCTGGGAGCATTAGGCGGGTTAGATCACAGACCTCGGTATGGGGCAGAAGCAACATCGCAGGTGCAATGAGAGCAATAAGCACAATCCCAAGCGAAAGCAGAAAATCGGCAAAAAATTGTAGGCCATCTTTTTCTGATGTGGTGCGCAAGGTCTCAAAATGAGGGATAAAGCTCGAGGTTAAGGGGGTTTCACCAAGCAGACGACGAGCTAAATTTGCAAAACGGAAAGCAAGCATGAATGCAGCTACTGTCGGTGTCGCACCAAAGCAGACAGCCATAGATAAATCACGTGCAAAGCCAGACAGGCGGCTAAGAAATGTTCCAGAAAAAAAAGCGCCCGCTGCACGGGTCAGTTGTTTGGTTGCTTGCATGAGAACTTAAGTTATATTATAGTTGTAACCTAAGAAGTATTTTTATGGCTAAGAGTAAAAAAATTCTTGTCGGAGCCCACTTCTCTGCAGCGGGTGGCGTGCATAACGCCGTTTCTTGTGCAGCCAAGTTCGGCGCGACAACGCTACAGCTCTTTACGAGTAATCAAAAGCAATGGAGCAGCAGGCCTATTGCCGATTCTGTAGTGGAAAAATTTCTTGAACTTGCTGAAGAAACCGGCATGGAAAAGATGATAAGTCATGATAGCTATCTTATCAACTTAGGCTCTCCTAAAGAAGAAATGCTTGAAAAAAGTCTTGCCGCTTTTGAAAAAGAAATTGAACGCTGCACTCAGCTTAAGCTCTCATACATGAACTTTCATCCAGGTGCAGCAACTGGCAGTGAAGAGCAAGACTGTCTCGATCAAATTGTTAAAAGTCTTTTAAGTTTTGAAAAACTGGCCAATAAGCCTAACGCCCCTCGCCTTCTATTAGAAACAACTGCTGGTCAGGGAACAACTGTTGGCCACCGCTTTGAGCACCTTGGATACATTGTTGATCAAGTGAAAACTAAGCTTCCTATCGGCGTATGCATCGACACCTGCCACATTTTTTCTGCTGGCTACGATATCCGGACCAAAGCCAGTTGGGACAAAACTTTAAAAGAGTTTGATAAGGCCATTGGCCTTAAACATCTTTATGCCCTGCATGTAAACGACTCTATGAAAGAGCTTGGATCTAGACGCGATCGTCACGCTAATTTAGGAAAGGGCGAGATTGGCATCGAATGCTTTAAAGTGATGATGCAGGATAAAAGGCTTGTCGACATTCCAAAATACTTAGAAACTCCCAATGGCGACACCATGTGGGCTGAAGAAATACAAATGCTAAAGGACTTTGCAAACACATGACTCCCCGCACCAAAATCAATAAACTAACTCTAAATGACATCGGCTCTGAAAAACGCATCAGCGGATGGGTGCGCACAGTGCGCTCACAAAAAAGCTTTACTTTTGTTGAAGTCAATGACGGCTCATCGCTATCGAGTCTACAAGTCATTGTTGATCATTCTATTCCTTGTGAGCTAACAACGGGCTGCTCGGTTTCCATTACTGGAAAGCTTGTTGAAAGTCCCGGCCACCAAAAATTTGAGATGCAAGCCACTTCCATGGAAATGCATGGCCCATGCCCTGCCGATAGCTATCCTTTGCAGAAAAAGCGCCACTCTTTTGAATTCCTGCGCACCATCGCCCATCTGCGCCCGCGCACAAATACTCAAGGAGCCGTTGCAAGAGTGCGCTCTCGCCTAGCTTTTTCCACACACCGCTTCTTTCAAGAGCAAGACTTTCTCTATCTGCAATCTCCTATCATCACAGGCTCTGATTGTGAAGGCGCAGGACAAATGTTTAAAGTCACAACGCTTAACCTTGAAAAACCACCCAAATCACAAGAAGGCATTGACTACTCTAAAGACTTTTTTCACAAGCCCACATTCTTGACGGTATCAGGTCAACTCAACGCTGAGGCTTATGCTTGCTCTCTGTCTGATGTTTATACTTTCGGACCCACATTCCGCGCCGAAAATTCTCACACACAGCGCCATATTGCCGAATTTTGGATGGTTGAGCCCGAGCTTGCTTTCGCAGACTTAACCGCTGTTATGGATTGCGCGCGTAAGTACGTAAAATTTCTAATTGCTGATATCCTCGAGCATTGCATTGAGGACATGGAATTCTTTGATAAATTTATCGAAAATGGCTTAATTGATCGCCTCACTAGATTCCGGGATGCTGACTTTGCAACGCTTACCTACACAGATGCAATTGATATCTTACAAAAATCTGGCAAGACCTTTGACTATAAGCCCGAATGGGGTATCGATCTGCAAACCGAACATGAGCGATTCCTTGCTGAAGAGCACTGCAAATGCCCACTCTTTATTACTGACTATCCCAAAGAAATAAAAGCCTTTTACATGCGCGATAACGACGATAGCAAAACAGTTGCTGCAACTGATCTGATTGTCCCCAATATCGGCGAGCTCATCGGTGGCAGCCAACGCGAAGAGCGTCTCGACATCCTGGAGAAAAAACTCACTGACCACAACCTCAACCCTAAAGTCTACCAGTGGTACCTCGATTTGCGTCGCTATGGCACAGCGCCCCATGGCGGCTTTGGACTAGGCTTTGAGCGCTTGATTCAATTTGTAACTGGAGTGGAAAACATCCGCGATGTCAACGCCTTCCCCCGCGTCCCCGGCCATGCAGAATTTTAGAGTCTGCAGCTCACGTTAAAATAGCGCTGTTCGATCGAGCAATATTTGGTGAACCCTCTTAACCTCAAGTTCCAAGTCGTTGAGCTCGATATCTAAGCTGTTTTTTGTTCTTCCAAGATTTCCTAACTGCGACTGCAGGCTACGCAACTGATCGCGAAATAAGTCTTCACTACTTACCTCTCCAATAACAAGGGTCTCTTCTGATGAAAGTGACCCCGATAAATCTTTATCTATGTCAAGCTTTGGCGTTTTTTCCTCAAAAAAGGTTTTGTCGGACTCTTTTAATCTTCCCATCCTAACAAGCGTACTTTCTCCGTACTCCAAATCTTCTCTGAAACTCAAATATTTTGTTCTTGTCACAGTGATTTTTTCTTTAGTCTTCTTAATCTTAAGATTGATTTCTTCTACTTCCCTTTCACTTGCTTTGACAAGGGCTTTTAAACTTTGCAAGTCGAGCATAGCATTCAGAAAATGCTCACAAGAAGATAAGCTCGAGCATCTAGATGAACCCTGTGAAGCCATTGGCTCGCTTTCTAGCTGCTCTACTCTACCGTTGAGCTGGGGTATTTCGCTATCTAGGAGGCCGCTGCTCTTTAGCACGACTTTCATTTGGTCTCCAGGTTTAGTATCGGTTGAATTCAATGCGAGGTTAAAGCTATTTTCATTAAGCGTAGCATCAGAGCGTTGTAATTGTCTTGGTTCAGTTGTCATAGAGAGGTA
>JAUILX010000083.1 GCA_030433395.1 Chlamydiia bacterium | reverse complement strand
TTATCCGGTGCTAAAAAACCGCCTTTCATGGACACCTCAGCAAGGAATTGCTCACGGTCATTTATCAGTTGGATGGAACTTAGAGGGTGATATCTGTGATCTTAGCGGAGATCTTGAAATGCAAGATTCCTCTTTTTGGCACGGGCATCGTCAGTTAAAACTGGGCGCTCAAAAATTTGTATTAAAAGGAACATTTCCACGCCAAGAAATTCATCTAGATGGCGGCCATTTGCTTGCTCTCCACCCTAAGCTGCCTGCGCAGTGGGGTCTACAACTGAGTGGATCAATTATTCCTGAGAAATTTAGCACACAAATTGCTCTTAAAGGCGCTGCTCTTCGAGAGGATGCCATTTTCCCACTTGCCATAGAAGGTGAGGGAAAAATGAGTGGCGGCCAATCCTTACAGACCACGCTGCACATTTTAGGCGAAGGAAAAAGTGATATCACCTTTGATGTAGCAAAAGGTGGTTATGGCAAAGTTGAAGGACGATTTAATCAAATTAGCTCAAAACAACTTCTTTTATTTCGCGATGGTCTTGCTGCATTTTTGCCCAATTTTGCTGATCTAGAAATAGAAGGAGAGTCTTGCAATTTACACGTCATCGCAAAGCTTGCAAAACTGCGTTTCTCTGAAGTGGTTTTAAAGCACATTTCAGCTAAAGCTGTTTCTGTCAAATGGCCTTCGATGGACGTTGAGGGTTGTGGCCACAATATTCAAGCTACAGCCACCTTGCCATTTGATGTTCTTCCACAATGGAAAAAGGCGCATTGGGATATTGAAATCGAACAAGGGGAAATTGCCTCTTTTAGTGCGCACCACCTAAAACTTAAGGTGAGCGGGGAGACCATTGATCAATGTCACTTTGATGGAGATTTTAGCGGATTGCATATCGAAGGAAATGGAGAAGGAGAGCTATCTGCCCCTTCACTTGCAATGAGTGTGGCTGGAACAACAAAGCAGCTTGCCGATGCGTTGAGCGTTAGCCATACGAAAGATATTCCATTCACTGCACGTGTGCTCATTGATCGCAAAGGCGAAGATTGGAGCGTTGCAACGCGCCTTAATAGCAAAGGTAGCGGTAAATGCGCCTTTGGGCTTAGCTGCAAGGCCCATGATTTAAAACTGATGTTACGCGAAATCTCAGACCCATCTGCTGGCTGCAGGCATCAATCTGCGGCAGCTTCCTCCTTATCCGACTCCAAGAGGTTGGACTCGTCGTTACCTTTGCATCTCGATACCTTCGCTGCAGCATCTAAGTCCGATCTTTCACGTAACACCAGTTTAAAAGAGCGAAAATTTGAGCATGTTAAAGGGTGGTGTGAGGCTGAGCAAATGCCTTCTGCAATCTATCAAATTGTTTTAGAAAAGCTAAAAATTCCCTATGCCATTACTGGGGATGTAACTTTGTCTGGCAAGTTTGATAAAAGAGGAGCGCAGATAGAGCTAACAAGTCCTGAAATCATATGTGATATAGACGGATATGTCGTAAAGTTGCCCCTAAAAGAGCGTCATTCCTCAAGCCCAAAGGCGAGCATTTCTTTTGCAAACGATAAACTTGACCTTTCTGTGCCACTTGTTAATGCTGAGTTATTTGATAAGGCTCTGGGACTAACATTTCAAAAGTTGAATGGTTTACTCCTCGTCAATGGCAATGAACTCGCATGCTCTAATTTGAAGGGCCAGGTAGGTGATGTTAATTTTACAGGACATATCAATAGCGCGCTCAATGCCAGTCAGCCTGATGTTTGTTTTGTAGCTAATGAGTTGAGAGGGGATGCAAAAAATCTTATAAATGTTCTTTCCCATTTTGATGTCTTAAAAAATTTAAAGCTCCCTATAAGTGGAGATATCAGTGCCGCTAAAGGCCCTGCACTCGCAATCAATACCAGCAACAAATCTTGCACAGCCCGAGTGCATCTTAAAAATGGACGTTTTGATTTAACAAACAACTGTTTTGGAGAGGGCTTAGACTGTCAGATAAGATTTTCTACAGACGATGAGATGCTTCAAATACGTGGACTTGATGGATCACTTATTTTAGTTGAAGATGGACAGCGCTTTGACTATGAACTTAGCGCTCCAAAGCTGACCCTCCATCCAAAGAAATCAATGCTCTGGGATTATGATTTACGCATTGAAAGCCAGACCCACGATTTGATGCGCTTTACTGGGTCGTTGCAACAGAAACAAGAAGGGCTGCAAATAAAGCTTGATCCACAATATTCCCATCTTTTTGGAGCATCGCTTCAACTGACAAAGTGTCTAGTATCAAACGCTAATTCCTTAGAAGAGATTGCACTGAGCGCACAGATGGACCTGTCAAAAATGCCAACCATTTGCCAATTCTTAAATGCCCTTGATCTTATAAAATTTACACCTGCGCTAACAAAAAATCTTACAAAGATGAATATGAAAGGGCAGATTGATGTTGACTGGAACCTTGCACCTTCCGGTTGGAGGCTCGACTGTTCCAGTCAGAATATGGGTGTTGCAAACCAACGTAGCTTAGACTTTGACCTTGGACTAGAATACGACCTAGAATCTCTTGCTTTAAGTCGCCTTAAAATCGGGTCATTTGAAGCTACTGCTCTTTGTGAAAAAGAAAATGATCATTGGTCTCTCAATCTTCTTTCTGCAAAAGTTGGAAAATCTTCCATAGCTAGTTCGATTGGAAGCTATGACTCACTCACTGGCAATCTTGGAATAAGCTTAGACAGGTGTCAGATTGATTTGAAGCAGTTTGTACCACTACTCCCGCAACCTGTTAAGCCTTATCTCAATGGTATAGCTAACATAAAAGATTGCCAGCTGCATTGGGACATGAAACTAAAAGCGATGGCTGCAAGTTTCCAGCTGCAGTGCGACTCCTACTCAGATGCAAACTTTAGTGTGAGCTCTACTGCGCCAATCGAGGTGACATTCGATCCTAAATCCGGCATTCAGCTACACAATGCCCACTTGCAACTTTCTCACCCAGACTTAGAAGCTGTAGACGGTAAGCTTTTGATTGGTTCTATAGATTATCAACCAAAAGAAAAACGTTTTTCATGTGACAATTTTAACATTTCACTGACCCCGGAGCTTGTATTTGCGCTTGCTAAAAGTCAGCTGCTTCCAAATGTCGATGTTTTAGAAGATCAACTCACAGTGGCCCAAATTCCGTTCCGATGGGACAATCACTTAGAGACTCGATTAGAGCTATGCTTTTCACCGGGATCATTTTCACTTTTGGCTGACCTAAAAGACGGATATTATTGGATTGGTGATCTAAGTTGTTTTTTACAAGGCAGCAAAATTAAAGGCACAAACGGAGGCCTTTACTTTGAATCCTTTACCAAACTACAATCTGCAGATTTTACAGTAGAAGCATCGCTTCCCTTTGAAAAACATCGTGATCCCAAGCTCGTTCTTAATGACTTATCTGGGCATGAAAATCCATTAACAATTACATTTTCTCATGGATCAAAATCTCTCATTGATTCAGCAGTCGGACATTTTTGTGGACTTGATCTAAACTTTCAAGCTAAGTCATTACCAGATAGCGATACAACTCTTGCTCTCACCGGAGAAGTTGCGATCGATTGGAATGCTGCAGCAAAACTTTTTCCCGGTAAAATGGCACAAGTTATCCAAGACTTTGACTTAGGTCGCGGCTACAAAGTTGCAGGAGATGTATCCATCAACCTAAAAGACCCAGAGCAATCCTCATTTGATGGGTTTTTTAAAGGCAAAGACTTTGAATTAATGGGGTATCGTTTTAAAAATTTATTAGCATCCTTGCACTACGCGCCAAACAACTTAACCCTTGATGGGTTTAGGCTGGCTGACGATGCACTCAGTTTAAACATTCCAAAAATTTCAGTTATAGAAAACAGATTAAACGTCCCAGAGCTCAAAATGCTTGACTTGCGTCCATCTCGCTTGAGCAAAGCAGGGCGTAAACCCGGTCGCTTAAAACCCTTTGTCGTGCGCAACTTAGATTTTTATAACATCCAAGGAAACTTAAGCGATAAAAAAAGCATCACAGGAACCGGTCAGCTCAACTTTATCAACACATTTAAAAGAAACATCAGTCTGCTTGACATTCCAAAAGAAGTTCTCGGTCGTATTGGTTTAGACATTGGCCTGCTCGTCCCTGTTCGAGGTTCTTTAGCGTGCAGCTTAAAAAACGGCCGCTTTTATCTCGATAGCCTAACAGATGCCTATAGCGATGGCGAGCGTTCCCAATTTTTCCTCTCTCCCAAAAAAGAGAGTTATATCGACTTTGATGGCCATATGCACATTGATATCCGCATGAAGCAATTCGTGCTTTTAAAAATCACCGAATTTTTCACCCTCTCTTTGCGAGGCTCCCTTGAACATCCAAAATACCAATTAAAGTGAACCCTCTTGATTTTCTTTTTCCTCCTAGGTGCAACCACTGCCAAATACTCATTGATCGTCACTATCCCCTTTGCAAAGAGTGTCAATCGCACATCGAATTAGCGCCCATAGATGAGCAGTCTTGCAGCTACAGAGCAACCCATTGTTTTGAGCGCGACAGCCCCATCAAGTCTTTGCAATGCAAAGCTTGCCACCCCTCGATTGCCAAACTCATGGCTTCCTTCCTCATTGTTCAACTCAAACACCTTTCCCATGACCCCATTGAGTCGGTCTACATCCTCAATAGCCGCTCAGAGCCCCTGGCTACCTACTGCAGCAGATTTTTAAAAGTTCCACTCAATCGCAAAGCTCATGAGCGCTGTATACTCATTCCATCCATCCATCCGATGAGCCCAAAGGAAAAGCGAAGGCTTGCGCAAAAATACCCGCGTGCGATTGTTCATTTAAGCCTCTTCGATAAATAAAAAAAATCAGAAATTTTTCAAAGCTAGAAACCTCAGTTATGGGTTTTGATTGCTTGTATTTCAGAGCAGATCAGGTGATAGATTGTTCCATTTTTTGCGATTCAATAGCCGCAGGCGCTATGGATGAGCAAAAAAGGGTGCAAG
>JAUILX010000082.1 GCA_030433395.1 Chlamydiia bacterium | reverse complement strand
TTAGGAAATCTCTTAACACCTGACAAATTTAAAGAATAAATTTTGCGGTTCCTTTAGAATTGGAGATAACCCCAATAGAAAGGAGCAGGTTATGAGAAGAAGCCACGGAGGGATTCCCCATTTAGCAGGGATTCAGGGATTATCGAAGAAGATTTAGAAACAAGAGACACAGGATTGGCAAAACCGCATGTGAAGGGATTGGCAGATATCGCAGCATCTGTCGTTTCGTGTAGGAGCATCAACACTTCAGATTTTACTGGGTCCGCAGATTTTTATCCACTTGACTAAAAAACAACTGTTTGTTAAAGTTAACAGTACCATGGAGGTTATTATGATGAAAATGTTTTTTGGAATTCAACCAGTTAGAAATTTTGCAGGATGGTTCCGTTTTGGAGCATCACAAGCGCATTACTCCCGAATCAGAAACGTGAGTAAAGAAGCCTTGAGTAGTACCGAAATAGATAGATTGTCTCAGGATGATATTGCTGCCAAGCTTATCTGTGAAAAAAATTATTCTGAAATGAGCCCTCAGGAACAGAAAATCGTTGATGATTATCAGAGCATTTTATTAGATCAAGGTTGCGGTATGATTCTCCCAAACACTGGGCTAGGTGAAGACCAGGCTTGGTTGAAAGATCTGAATGAAAAGGAACTGTAACCATACAGTTTTTTTGGTTCTGGTGCAAAAATTGTGAATTGAGGCAACGTGTTTCCAAATCTTCTTCGATAATCCCTGAATCCCTGCTAAATGGGGAATCCCTCCGTGGCTTCTTCTCATAACCTGCTCCTTTCTATTGGGGTTATCTCCAATTCTAAAGGAACCGCAAAATTTATTCTTTAAATTTGTCAGGTGTTAAGAGATTTCCTAACTGGTTCTTGCAAAATGTTGGCTATTGGAGTAGAATGAGTCTTTTCTGCTCGGGTGGTGGAATGGTAGACACAAAAGACTTAAAATCTTTTGGGGGGTAACCCCCGTGCGGGTTCGAGTCCCGCCCCGAGCATTTATTTATTGTTAAAACATGAAAAATTCACTTCTTCTGCTATTTTTTGTTGCCGTCTATGCAATGATTATTGGCGAATCTTCTCAGGCATGGTATCTTAATCCTAAAGTGTGTTCTCCAGAGATGTTTTCTCAAGAGGTGGATAAGAAAGAGCTTGATATGTGCTGGGTGTTTAGCCAAGGCAGCCATTTCCGCTTCGTAAGCACGAATGAAAGCATCTATTTTGAAATTGCGCTAGGTGAGATTCCTGACAGGTATCTTAATTTTTTCGAAAGACAAAAAGATAAATTCATTGATTACAAAGCGAAAGAATTACAGCAAATTGTGTTTTCGTATGAACTTAGATCCAATGGGGATGAAAAAGTCAACCAGCCTCGATTTGCAAAAAATGATGAAAACCGTGGTGAATATTCTTATATTTTGACAGACAGAAGATTGTTTCAAGATGCAAATCCCACAGTAATTAATCAAGACGATCTAGAATCGATAATACGAAAAAGTAATGTTCTTTTTTATACTGGCGCGGGGTTATCGCGAGCTTCAAATATTCCAACGATGTGTGAGCTCCATCAATTATTGGGGCTAAAAGTTGATGGTCAATTTCTTGATTCGTTAGAAGCGGCGCTTGAGAGACCTCAAGAATTTGCTTTAAAAATTCAAATGTTCCATCAGGCATGTATTCAGAATCCTCCGACACCAGCACATAAAGCTATAAAAGAGCTGGCGTTTTTTAAAAATACACTCGTTATAACCGAGAATCTTGACTGTCTTCATGAAGCTAGTGGAATTTGTCCCTACAGAATTAATGCTAAGCACATGAGGGAAACAGTTAATAATAAAGATCTAGCTGATATTGATTATATTATTTGTGTTGGCTTAAGCCATGATGACCGTGGTTTTTTGGGGTGGTACAAGGAAAACAATCCTAACGGAATAATTGTTGCAATTGACCTAAGCCAACCCTCTTATTTAGGTTGCGAGGATTTTTTTCTTCCAGGGGACTTGCAAGATGTTACTGTTGTTATGAGGGATAAGTTCATCGAGCATTAACCAATGAGTAGGCTTAGATCGTGGATCAATAAGTCTAAACTTTGGTTGAGCTGTTCTGGAGCCAAGTGGCCGTTTGCCCACTCTGTAGCCTGATGCAGTAGACTGTGGGCTTCCATTTTTGTCTGTTCATTGATTGAGCTTGTTCCAATAAATGTCGTTATCGTTATGATTTGGCCAAGCAATACTTCTTTAGGAACATCTTTATCATGCATTTCTTCTGAAAAGTTTTTTAAAAGGCCGAGCATAATATCTGTAAAAGCTTGACGAGGAATTTGAGGCTGGATTTGCCCTAGATGCGCTACTTGAGCTTCTAAAGCTTCGAGTTTGTCTGAATTCAAGACTTTAGGTCCTCAAATGTTTTGCAAATATCGGTAAAACTTTGTAGAAAATGAGGGTTATCGACTTTTTTAGCAAAGATTTCAAAGACATCGAGCATTCCACTTAATTGATCGATGTTTTGATAGCTGCCCTCGTGTATGCTTAGCGAGACGGTACTAAATCCTTTTTGTAAATTATATGTTTGCGCTGATGAAGGGGGCGGAATATGCGAAGGCACAAAGATGGGTGGGATTTTATTTTCCATATTTTCGCAGTGTAACAAATTGTCTTTTTAACTCAAGATGTGACATAATCTTCGAAAAAATAAGAGAGTCTAAAATGATTAATTTGCCAATAGCTAACCAACGCGAGCTGCGGATCAACTCCCTTGAACTGGCCCATCTTTTGGCGATCTTTCTAGGAAAAACTGCTTGAGGATAGCGCGTTGGCTATCCACTGCGCAGGTTTTTCTAAAAATTTCATCAAAAATATGCACCATTTCATAGATAGTTAATCCGCAACTCGCGTTAACCAAGCTTTATGTGGTGACAGAGAGTTGCAGGGGAGTCAAAGAAATTTTGACTGGGTATGGTCTTTCTGGAGAACTGTCGTTTTGCCAGCCGAAATCTCGCTTTGAGGAAGGTGGGTGTTTCGACTGGAACGAGCCTGCTGTAATCCAATTCGATAATGAAAACATGGATATCCGCATGTTGGGAAGCCCCGCGGTGTTGATGGGCCAGATAGCATAGAAGCTGTAACAAAGCGGATTGTGCTAAAAGTTCTTCATCATAAGTTAGCCGTTACTAAGGGTATGAAGGTGATAGGTGATGGCTCAAAGTATGATTTAGATGAGCAGATTTTAGAACATAAAAAGAGACTTGAGCTTGTCTAAAAAGCTACTTTTGTGAGGAGAGTTAGCTGGTGTTTCGGTTTCTGCAAATTCTTTGAGCAGTTTTTTCTGTTTAGCGCTTAGTTTGACGGGTGTCTCTACGAGGATGTGAACAAGTAGGTCGCCTTTGCCGTGTCCATGAACATTAGGCAATCCTTCACCACGCATGCGTAAAACTTTGCTGTGTTGTGTGCCTTCAGGAATGGTGATGCGCACACTACCAGTGAGCGGAGTGGGGATTTCTTTTTTGGCGCCAAGTGTTGCTTCTGTGGTGCTAATTGGGAGCTCTAGGATCACATCATCGCCATCGCGCGAAAAAACCTCGTGGGATTTAACGCGGACGTATACGTAAAGATCGCCCGGAGGGCCGCCACTAAACCCAGCGTCGCCATGTCCGGCCATTTTTAGCCGCATGCCGTCATCGATACCAGCAGGGATGGGAATTTTAATTTTTTTCTTTTGCTTAATGCGACCATTTCCATGGCACTCAGGGCAGATGTCTGTGATCATTTGTCCTGCACCGTGACACTGCGAACAGGTCGTTGTCATACTGAAGAAACCACGTGTCTGATGCATTTGACCGCTACCACCACACCCAGAGCATGTTTTTACAGCATCAGGTGATTTTGCTCCGGTTCCTTTGCACTTTTCACAGTCGGATAGGTTTGTAATAGAAGCTTCTTTGGTAACACCTTTGGCCGCTTCATCAAAGGTGATGGTAACAGTCATTTTTTTGCTAGAGCCTTGCTGAGCACGAGTAGCTGTGCCGCCACCGCCAGCTCCTGCAAAACCACCTCCAAAGACCGACTCAAAGAAGGCGTCGTTCATGTTACCGCCACCGCCACCTCCGAAGGCTCCCATAAAGGTGCGAAGGGCCTCTTCCATAGAAGAAAATCCACCTGCGCCTCCTTCAAAACCACCAGGTCCGCCTCCGCCTTTGAAGGCATCAGCACCAAATTGATCGTACATGCGACGTTTTTCGTCGTCGCTAAGGACCTCATAGGCCTCAGAGACTTCTTTGAATTGACTCTCAGCGTCTGGGTTGCCTTGATTGCGATCAGGATGGTATTTGAGTGCTAGTTTGCGATAGGCTTTTTTGATTTCGTCCGCTGAGGCGTTTTTTTCAACGCCTAGCGTTTTATAAAAGTCGCTCATTCTATCTATATTTTTTTAGCTTGTGTTTGAGAGCTGCTTTAGATTTTGCGCGCATCTTTACTGATGGCTTGTCGTGAAATCGATTGGCTTTTGCCGCTTTCATCACGCCTTCTTTATCAAGTTTTTTCTTGAGAGCCCGAAGAGCTTTGTCGACTGATTCTCCGTTACGTACTTTGACAGATGTCATGTCTAAATCACCAACTTTTTGTTTTTAACCTGAGTTTCAGGTTTTTAGGTTATTCAATACATTGATGGTAATGGATTTGCTTATTGTCGTCAAGGTGTCCGTAGATATAAAACTTTGCAGATAGCAGCAGGTGTGGGTATGAGGGTTTTAAGCTGTGAGGCTAAATGCTTTGCAGATGGCTGCACCGAGTGCCATTCTTGACTGGGATCGCCGATCCGGGATTGTAAATCAATGGCGTGGGGCGATAAATGGGGACCTTTGCCTACTGATTTGAGAGCGCAAAGTTTTGGCTCTTCATAATCTATTGATGATGAGTAGTTTCCTGATAAAGCGTATACCTCGCCCCCCTTAGCATCGACCAAGACATTAAAAGGGCCGGGCTTGAAGGGTTTAAACGCTCGGAGGCTACAA
>JAUILX010000002.1 GCA_030433395.1 Chlamydiia bacterium | reverse complement strand
AGCAACATAAACTTATTTCAAAGCGGCAGGGTATAAACCTTCGCCTTTAGACGGAGTTACATGATGTGTATAATGCTTGAGTATGGAACTATCGCCAGATCAAGAAAGATACAGGAAAGGTGCGCATACAGTACTTGATCTGAAGTACCACTTTGTGTGGAAGACAAAGCATGGCAATAGAGTTTTGGTAGGGGATATTGGGATGAGGCTAAGAACGGTACTAAAAGAGATAGCCGTAGAAAAGGGACTGATCATTGTAAAAGGTCATATTCGACCAGAGCACGTGCACATTTTGGTAAGTGGGCCGTCACACATGTCTCCATCAAAGATAGCACAATTACTGAAAGGTAAAAGTTCGTATCGATTGCAAAGAGGGTTCCCAGAATTAAGGAAACGGTACTGGGGTATGCACCTGTGGAGTCGTGGATATTTTTGCTCAACTGTGGGTGCGGTAGACGAAGAGCAGATTAAAGAGTATATAGACAATCAAAGTAGCGAAGAAAGTGAAGATTTCAAAATTTGGGATGAACCCAAGAAAACTTTAGGAAACACATTAGGTATTTTGCTACAGGAGGTTTACAGCAATTAAAAAACCGGTTTTAACCGCATCCACCTCATTTATGTGGCAGACAATCTACCGGCTTTAGCCAGTAAGTCATTGAATAAGTCTTAATTGCATAGAAAAAACCAATTTTTTTGCTACTTAACGCGAGTTGCGAATCAACTCCCTTGAACTGGCCCATCTTTTGGCGATCTTTCTAGGAAAAACTGCTTGAGGATAGCGCGTTGGCTATCCACTGCGCAGATTTTTCTAAAAATTTCATCAAAAATATGCACCACTTCATAGATAGTTGATCCGCAACTCGCGTTACTTATGAGTGGTCACTGTGCCATGTGCCAGGCGTGCATATTCTTCAACTAACATCCTAAAGTATAGCAAGGAGGCATCTTTGCTTAAGTGTCTGCTAAGCTCATATGCATTATCTGCAATTTGTTTGCAGTCTTCATCGTGAGTCTTGCACCAATCAAGAACATTACAAAGAGTCTCACATCTTGAATCAAGTGGGACATAATGAACATATGGCTTCAGAAGCGAAGTGCCCCAGAATTCATAATCAGATTCAGCAAGGAGTATACACGAGTGGGCCTCTAACATTTTACTAAAATCAATTGGTGTTGAGCGTTGGTCAAAAGCCAGCAAATACTTGTAGTCATGAAAATACGGCTTATCAAGATGTTCATGATGAAAATCAAATGACTGAGGATATTCTAACCCTAATGTTTTTAGGGGGATAAATGGACTCAGACGATTGTCAATATGAACAAATTTATCACTGCAAAAGGTCGATAATTGCCAGTAGACTTTTGAAGTCTTATTATCCCAATTTACCGATGGTTGACCGTCATGAAATTCATTTATTGTACCCAAAAACTGCGGTGGGAAAAGTAGAACCTTGCGATTACGCTTTGATTTTGAAATGCTTAATATAGGCACGCTAATTAAACTTAAAAAAAAGGGATTTTCGTAGCAATTATCTAAACTAACAATAAATGAGCAGTCAGGAAAACTATATCGGGAAAGCGCATATTTTAAGTTATTACGCATATTCTTTGCGCGTAGTTGGTAGGGCTCCGCTAAAGTTGCAGGAAATTTACATCTCAACCTATTGCTCTGTAACTGGACGAGCATTACAGGATCAAGTTCTCCAAATATTCCTGAAATAATAGCGTTATAAGATTTGGTAACTTCTCTATGATCAAAGCCTTTCTGAAACATAATTAAATCACTATGAATCCTACCTGAGAAAGCCTTGTGAAACTCGGCATTTGAGTACATAGTCGCAAAGAACAGCGAGAGTACGATAAGCATCTTCATCTTTTAACCTTCTTTTTTTATACGCAGCATGCTACTATTACAAGGAAAAAAAGGCAAGGTTATGGTAAAAATTACTCTCTTGATACTGTCATTTCATATTGCAGGGTTTGGGTTTAATAAAGATCGATTTCTCGATTTACTTTCAAAGCCAACTCCTAGTTGGATTGCAGACCAAATAGAAGAGGAACTCCAATTTTTTAAAACTGCAACATGGAATCCTAATAAGATAGAAGAAGTTTATAATTCGATTAAGATAGGAGAAGTTTATAATTCGATGAAACCGGCCCAATTATATTGGTTAAAGATAGAAAATAATGAAATCTTCTACCAGCCTACACAAAATATGGAACATTGTAAGAAGAAGATTTTACCTCTTATCTGTATTTTAAAAAAGATGGCTTCATGCGTTAAATTACCTGATTGTGAATTTTTGTTTTCTGTCGATGATCAATTTAATAATTTTCCCTCTTCTAAGAACCTTCTCTATCCGGCCTTCACAATTTGTAAACGCAAAGGAAACATGTTCTCTATTCTTTGGCCAGAAATTTATGGATTACAAGACAGGCTAGATGCAATTAACCGTATTGTGAAAGAAGAAAAGCACTGGCCTTGGAAAAATAAAATAGATCAAGGAATCTGGAGAGGGCGATTTACAAGAGAATTTAAACCCTACGAGCACTGGGCATATAATACACGGCCTCGCTTAGTGATTTTCGCAAGCCAACACCCAGATCTGGTTGATGCTAAATTTCCTCCTCATATCGAACAAGTTAAAAAGCTCCCTAATAGTTATATTGGAGAATACATTCAGCCGGAGCAGCAAATTCAATATAAGTACCTGTTTGCAATAGATGGAAATACTTTTCCCACTAGCTACATATGGCAATTAGCATCAAACTGCTGTGTATTAAAACAAGAATCAGAATATATAGAGTGGTTCTATAAAGGGCTAATAGATCGAACACATTATGTGGGATTTCATAAGGATTGCCAGGACTTACCGAAAATTATTCATTGGCTTAGAAAGAACCCAGAAAAAGCTGAAAGTATTGCAAATGAAAGCAAAAAATTTGCCTATCAATACCTGCACATGGAGGGCGCTGCATATTATATATACAAGATTTTATCAGCCTATGCCTTAATGTGTGAAGAGCGCCAACATTTTAATAATGTTTTGTAAAACACCAATAAATTAACATTAAAAACTAAATATTACCCTTATGAGTATACAATGCTCGAAAATCTTTGATAACTACTGCGTTTTTGCCTGCACAACTCCCATATAGCCGGGATACGCATTGTCCGTCAATGCTCCGGCTTGGTTAGCTATAATTGGAGAATTTAAGGAATATAATTTCATTCCAGGAGGCAATAAATATTCCATGTCATACGGAAGAAAAACCTTGTACTGTTTAATAAATGCTAAAAGCTTTTTTATTCCACTTCTCCTTACAATCATGGAGTGAGCACCATATCTAGCGCCTGTACGTATAAAGTGCGATCCTACCCTCTGTCTAAGATTAAAAACACATAGATTTTTTGGGGAAAAGTTTGGGCGAGTCCGCACACTATCACATTTAATGATGGCTCCAAGAGCATTCTGATAATCAGTATCAGTAAATAATATATCCCAGTTACCTGATCCAACAAGTGCGTCTAACTCCTTAACCCTCCTGGCTAACTTCTTAGGATGATCTACAACTAAAATATCGTCTTCCATGACCCATATCGTATCGTAATTCTTTTTATATGCGTCCAGCAAGACTGATAGATGGCTTAATGCGCAGCCAATAGCACCCAAACTGATGTCTTCAGTGAAATATGCTTTATCTTTGTGCTTAAAAATTCGCTCAGTAATTTTCCGTTTGTTCTTATCAAATCTTGTACCCAGTAAATCAGTCCTCATACCTGGTTGATACTTCACACCAATTGCTTCCAAAGTGCTATTTGATAGTGTCCAGCCATTAACTGCAGATAGTCGCCTTATTTTTAGACCATATGGCTTTAGTTGACTAATGCTGGCCTTCCATTTTTCTGGCCGCTCATCTAAATTAATCATGTAAATACAATCGATGCCATCTATCCCACTAGGTGCGTTATCGTAATTCATTTTGCGTAAATGCGAAATAACGTCAGCTTTTAAATCTGGGGCTATTAAAAATAATAAGATCGCCAACAAAAATTTTAGGGATGTCAACTTTTTGTATTCCTTAACATGCCTTAACACCACAAAACTTCTTATCTGTGAGAATATAAATATTCCGACCATAGTTTTGGATATTCTTTTTTTATAAATTGATCTACACTGTCTAAGGTTTTGTCTGACAGGTAGTCTCGATAGTGATTAATGCTTTTACTAAAGGCCGAGTTATTACGTGTTCGGTTATATTTAGCTAAAAGCTCTTTTTTAAAACCTTCATATTCCTTTATAAAATTTGTTGGATCTATATCCTCTTTTATAAATTGAAGCAAGTCTGGAATATACTGCTTAGGATATTTTACTAAATCAACATAATTTACAAGGAGCTTTTTGTTACTTTCCCAACGATGAAACAGCTTCAACCGGTTCATATATTCTATAAACACATATTTTTTCTCAAGCACTTCTTTTTTAAAAATTCTATCAAGCTGGTCCATTTTACCATTTGATAGTTGATGGTCTCCTGTCAAAATACTACAAATATTATCGACATAGTTTCTCAAGGTAAAGATGAGTTTGTTATTACTGTGGTTTAACTTACTTAAAATCTCATATTCATGGCCTGCGTAGATTGTATCCTTAGAAAAATCAAAAGGATAATTCATCATATTCTTTGTACATTGAAAGTTTGCATCTTCTATCCAAAAACGGGAAGGATGCCGATTACGAATAACTCGTTGCGTCAACTTGGTCAGACCTAACCACAGAAGGTGACTGCCTGATTTGGGATTGGTCATAATGAAAATACGCTCGTGAACGTCTCTCGGACGATCAAAGTTAACTAGCCCTCCCCTATCGGGATAATTATAAGCAAAGGCTTGGGAAGCCATAATCAAAGCCAGCAACTTTATAATAATTTTATTCACTTATTTCCTTTTGCTTTTTTTTGGTAGTGAGGCCGTCCGTTATCTGACAAACCTCCTGGAGTATTTGAAACGATGTTGTGTCTCAAGCAGTATAAGTTGATGCCTGGGACTGCAAAATTGTCAATGTCGTAAGGTTCATAGATGTTATATTTTTTAAAAAAGTCCAGCAATTTTTTCATTCCTGAGCGACTGTATATTATGGAATGGGCGCCAAATCGCGCACCTACTTTTTTAAAATTTCTGTCTATATTCTTTCGCATCTTGAATTTTTCATGAGATTTTGGTTGAAAGTTCGGCCTTCTTCTATCGTAGCCAGTGCAAGGTACATATTCACCTTTTCCATTACGATAATCCTTATCCGTGAAAAGTAGGTCCCAGTTCTTTCTACCTACTTTTTTATCCAGCTTATTTACAAATTCACTTAAAAAATGAGGATTCAGATCTACGTGAACATCGTCTTCTAAAACCCATATGGTTTCATAGCCGCTATCATAAGCATCTTGCAGTACTGAAAGATGGCTCAGGGCAATTCCAATTGTGCCTCTTGCAAAGTCATGGACGAAATACGTTCTACCAGGAACATGCATATGTTCATCCTGCTTCTCTTTCGGATGCTTTTTGGAGTAATACGTAGCTAAATAGTTAGGCATTCCCGGCTTATATTTAACTCCCACATCATTGATTACATCCAAGGATAATTCCCATCCATTTACAGCTGAAAAGCGAAAGGGATGAATTCCATAGGGCTCAAATTGTCTCACACAATCAGCGTATTTTTCAGGGCGCACATCAAGATTAATCATATAGATAAAATCGATTTCCTCTATGTGGTGGTTAGGTCCTTTACCTGTTACCTTCTTAAAGTGATCCTCCAGTTTTGCATCGAGCGAAGCAAATAAAGCCATAGTTAAAGCCAAAATAAAGGGGTATACTTTCATGATTTTTTCCTGCTACATTTTATGGGTTTTAAACTTGCTAAGAGAGCTTGTTTATCAAGAACCAGCACTTTTACTGCACAATCATTTTCTCCGCAAGAAACGATTAACACATCTCTTCCATCTCTCTTTTCGCAGATAAGTCCTGCTGGATAAGAAGCACGCACTGTCGGTGGAGCTGTATTTTGCACAGGAGTATTGAAAATGCCTTTATAAAAAATTGGATAGTTTGAAATGCCTGTAATTCGAAAGGGTGGTTTGTTCTGAAATGTGTAAGCTCCCATCAGATACCACGCATAGCCATCTTGGTCAGTAAAAAAACTATGAAACAGCCCAAGATATCGATCATCCAAGGCAATTGCAGGACTACCTCCTCGAGGTGCTCCCCACATCTTAGGCCAACTAGGCTTCGGAAATGCTGCTACTTCAGGAAAAAGGGCATGCTCCAACACTCCCACTTTTGGGTTGGTAAGTTTTAAAAGCGAGTGAGGATAAATATGGTATTCATAAAAAAGTTGATGACCTTTCTCAGGATCATTGTAGGCGAAGGGAACCCAGTTTTTTTCTATTGGTTGGATTTGTAAATCCATCTGGGTATCACTGATAAGATTCATGTTTTTGGGGTCAATTTCTGCTGCATGCATAATCCTACGATTACTCGCAAGCGATACAAGGGAGTTGTAGGTCAAAAAGAGTTGCTCACCGACCCAAGTTGCTCGCGGATCTTCTGCATAATCTGATCCGACCTTGACACGCTTGAACTCTTTCTCTGTTTGCTTAAAATCATGATTGAGCTCAGCAACACCAATATTGGTATAAAAATCGCGCGGACAGTTATGATCGATAACATCGTAACGAAAAAAAAGTAAATAATTGCCATCCCCTTTAGCCAATATAGAGCCATTATATGGTGCTACTACGTTTCTTATCTGAATCTCTTGCACATCTAATACAACACCCGTGCTCTCGCCTAGAGGTATGTTTTGAAGTTGCATCGGAAGAATAACATTCCCACATCTCGGCATCGTTCTTCGAAAGCCCTCTTCTGCGAGGTTTAAAAATCTGGATTGTGAACGAGATCTCTTCTTTATTTTCTTGATCTCGTATACCCCTACCAAAGCTAATGAAATCAAGCCCACTAAAAGAATGCTAATAATTGTGAGAACTTGGCCCTGGAGTTTTTTTACACTTTTTTCCAACATGATTCACCAAAGTTTGATACAAATTTCTGCCCATGCTACATAGGTGTTTAAATATTAGTCAAGTTGAAATATTTCAAAAATGTTGTTATAGTATTCTATGAAGAATAGCCCATTGACATGGTCTTAAAGCCTCTTTAAAAAGATCATTAGTTATTAATATGCAAATAGATAAATCAATTTTTACAAAATAAAAAATTTTCATTTCTTGTCATAAATGGATGGGAGTCGCTATGCTTGACAATACGCAATAGTCTTTTTTAGCTGAATCCGTTAAGAAGAGAAATATGGGAAAAAAGAAACTAATCATCGTCGAGTCCCCTACTAAGATCAAGACCTTAAGGAAGTTTTTAGGTAAAGACTTTCAATTTGAGTCGTCTGTTGGTCACGTGCGCGATCTGCCACAGAAAGGATTTGGCATCGATATCGAAAATGATTTTAACCCAGTATATCAATCGCTTCCTGATAAAAGAGACGTGATTGCAAAGCTTAAGAGCCAAGCTGCTGCCGCCGATATCGTTTATCTGGCACCCGATCCCGATAGAGAAGGAGAAGCTATTGCTTGGCATATCGCCCATATTTTACCTAAAGATACGAATACTAAACGGATTACGTTTAATGAAATTACGAAGAGCGCTGTTCAGGCTGCGGTTGAAAATCCAAGAAAGATCAATCAAGACCTTGTTGACGCACAGCAAGCAAGACGATTGCTTGACCGTATTGTGGGTTATAAGATTTCGCCTTTATTGCAACGTCGTGTTCAAGGTGGCAGAGATGGTTTCTTATCAGCTGGGCGCGTTCAGTCGGTTGCGTTGAAGTTAGTTGTCGATCGCGAGAAGGAAATTGAGGCGTTTAAGCCTGTTGAATACTGGAATATTGGCGCGATTTTGCAAGATGGCAGCAAGCCATTTTATGCTCATTTGCATCTAATCGATGGCAAGCGAATTGAAAAAGAGCCCAAAAAGGGTTGCGTTACTATTGGAAATGAAGCAGATGCTAAGAGCGCTTCTAAAAGATTGGAAGGTGCAGCTTTTGAAGTGGGTGAAGTTGAGAAGAAAGAAAAGAAGCGTCATCCAGTGCCGCCTTTTATCACATCAACTCTTCAGCAAGAGGCGAGCAGGCATTATGGATTTAGTGCACAAAGGACGATGTCAATTGCACAGAGCTTGTATGAGGGTCTCGATCTGGGAACTGAAGGAACTGAGGGTTTAATCACGTACATGCGTACTGATTCTGTGCGTATATCTAGCGAGGCTATTGGCCAAGCGCGTAAGCTAATTGAAAAAACTTACGGAAAAGACTACCTTCCAGAAAAGCCTAAAGCCTATTCTGGAAAAAAAGGGGCGCAAGATGCTCACGAGGCAATCCGACCAACGAATGTTCTACATACACCTGATAGCATAAAAAAATATCTAAACCCTGATCAACTTAAGATTTATGGCTTGATTTGGAAGCGGCTTGTAGCCTCGCAGATGAATCCTGCTATTTATGATACGGTTTCTTGTGATATCGAAACTGATAAGCACTTGGTGCTAAAAGTCACTGGATCTACTCTGAAGTTTAAAGGCTTTTTAGCTGTTTATATGGAAAAGTATGATAGTGAAGATGAAGCTGAGAAGGAATCGCTACTTCCTCCATTAGAAGAGGGCCAAAAACTCAAGCTTGTTGAAGTCAAATCGGAACAAGCGTTTACAAGACCTCCTGCTCGCTTTACAGAGGCCTCATTGATTAAAGAGCTGGAAAAGTCTGGGATCGGTCGACCGTCAACTTACGCCTCCATTATGAACAAAATTCAAGGACGCCAGTACACGACAAAAGAAAAACTGCAGCTTCATCCAACAGAGCTTGGGCGTGTGATTGTTGGCCTGCTTGAAACAAGTTTTGCTATGATTCTTGATACTGGCTTCACTGCAAACATGGAAGAGGATTTAGATAAGATTGCCGAAGGTCAAGCCGAGTGGAAAACCTTTATACGCGAGTTTTGGGGTCAATTTAACCCGTTGGTCGAAACCGCTGAAAAGGAGGCTCATGTCCCTAAAGAAGATACAGATATTGATTGCCCTAAATGTGGATCCAAATTACAAAAAATTTGGGCGAAAAATAAGTATTTTTATGGATGCTCTCAATATCCTGACTGTGATTACACTGCTGCTGTTGAATCTTTGAACTTTGACAAGTCTTTGTATGCTGATGATTTTGACTGGGATCAAAAGTGCCCGAAATGCTCAGCAGAAATGATGCTCCGACACGGAAAGTTTGGGCCGTTCTTGGGTTGTACGAAGTACCCTGACTGCAAAGGGATTGTCAATATCCCAAGAAAAGGCGAGGCTATTCAAGAGGATTTACCTAAGTGCCCAGCCGTTGGCTGCGAAGGTCAATTGACAATGCGCCGCTCTAGGTTTGGCAAGATGTTCATTTCTTGCTCTGAGTACCCTGATTGCGATGTGATCGGCAACGAGGTCGATGAGATTGAACAGAAATACAGAGACAGACCTAAGACAGCTTATGTCAAAAAAGCTAAAACTGGTGGCAAGGGTCGCAGATCTTCTGGCGGACCTAAATACAAACCATCGAAAGAATTAGCAGCTATCGTTGGCAATAAAGAAATGACCCGTCCTGAGGTTACAAAAGCTATCTGGGTTTATATCAAGAAGCACGACTGCCAAGATCCCAATAACAAACGCATCATTGTCCCTGATGAAAAATTAAAGAAGATTTTCTCAGAACCTATCGATATGATGAAGCTTGCTAGCGCATTGACACCCCATCTTAAAAAGTAAGCCTATTGCAAGATGCAATTTCCGCTGCATCCTGGCAAGCAAAATCTCTGATGTAAAGCGGCTTTACATTGATCAAAATCGGCTAGAAATTGACTTGGATCTTACCTACAAAACCTTGAAGACCAAGAACGGAGTCATTGATCACTGTGCGACGTTGAGTAATGCTTGATGTAGATGTGCTGAGGTCGCCAGAGCGCAACTCTTCTACATTAAACCAAGCGTTTAGCTCATAACCTGCAAAGATATTCACTCCCCAGTCATCCCACATGATTCCCCATGATGGTCCAAGTTGCATTTGGACGTGGGTTGCAATGCGATTATCATCGTAGTGAGAATTCTCAATGTCTGTTGGGGCATTGCCTGTACCAGCGTTATTGGTATCTGCTTTTGTGTAGTTTGAATAGTAGCCAAGGAGTGCGGCAACAGAGGTCGTTGCATTAATACTCCACCCTTTTCCTAAATACCAGTCAAAATTGACACCAACGCGCATTCCTCCTCCTGAAAAGGAATAATCATAATGATCGTGTGCAAGATTGGATGGATCGCCCAGGCCATGATATTTAACATCAAAATCCCTGTCAATCCAAGCGCCTGTAAGGCCCATGGATGGATGAATAAATAGCTGTTTAGTCGGTAGGAATGTTCGGCCTATCATGAGATCGAAAACACTGTATTTGAGATCGGCTGATGCGCGTGTAAAGGTAGCAATTTGGTTTGATGTATTGTTTTGCGTTGCCATGAGCACTTGACCTGGATCGGTTGGTGCACTATAGCTATCATCACCACAGATGCTCTCATAGGTGTAGCGAAGGGCAATATCCCAAAGGTCTGGTCTGAAACGGTGGCCTACTTCTACACGAAACCCTGGGTTCCAACCAAATTTCACTTCTTCAAGCTTACCGAGTTGTCCTGTTGGCGTAGCTCCAGGAACTGGGTAGTTGGGAAGAACAAAGTCTAGATCACTGGCTTCTGCTGTCCAGTAGAGCAATTCACCTTGAGCCCAGCTCAAAGACTCGCAAATGTTGGGGCGCCAGCACCAAAGTGATGGATCAGGTCTGTTATCGCAAAGGGGCTTGCATTGCTCTTGTAGCTGTTTTATGGCCATACGCTCTTGTTCGAGGTTATCTTGCATTTGCTGATTTTCAACTTGAGCAAGAATGAGCTTTTCGTTTGAAGCAAGAAGCTCAGCCTGATGATTTTTTTCTGCCTGTGCAAGGTCTAACTGAAGTCTTTTTTGTATACCGTGTGACTCTTTTAGCTTGCATTCTAGCTGGGAGTATTTTTCTCTATATTGTGTATCTTCGTTGTTGAGCTGTGCACGTAAGTCTTCTGCTTCTGATTTTGCTGTGTAAAGCCAGGCTGTGAAGTTTTTGAGCTGCTTAGCATTGATCTCTTTTGCTTCTATGAGCTCGTTACGCACTTTTTGAAGTTTGCTGTGCGCTGATTTGAGCTCATGCTCTAGGTTTTCAACGTGGGCTGAGTTTCCCTTACGCGCTTGCAAAAGCTCATTTTTGAGCTGTGAGGTTTCATTATGTGCCGTTGATAGCTCATTACTTAGCTTTTCAATCTGATTTTTACTAGCTTTACGTGCTTTTTTAAGCTCAAACTGAAATTGATTAGCTTTACTCTCAGCGATTTGAAGTTCTTGGCGCAGTGATGTCGCCCGTGTTGTGCTTTCGTTTTTAAGCTGAGCAATTTGGTCTTGCAACTCCTCTCGTTCCTGCTGGATGCTTTGCAATTCGTGTGAAAGTTTTTCAATCTGCTCACGGCTGGCTTTCTGAGCGCGCATTAGTGCTGATTTATAACGCTTTGCATCGGTTTTTGCAGCTTCTAGTTTGCTGTTATGTTTTGGATCCTCTTGAGCCAATAATGTTAAGCTGCATAGAGTGAGGGCAGTTAAAGCAATTAAACGCATAGTCACACCTTATTTAAAGTCCTTATTTCTCTAATTAGCAAATACAGCAATTAATTAAAATAGTTTTATTAAAAAGGAGAGTCTTCTAGTAATTGAAGTTGTTGGTAGTAGCGAAGTTCGTCGCGCAAGCGGGCAGCTTCTTCGAAATCGAGCTCTTTTGCTGCAAGCCGCATGGCTTTTTCAAGGTGCTTGATCTTAGAGGCGATATCTTTTGGAGATAGGGATGCTGGTGATGGCCGGGCGTCTTCGGCGGCCTCGAGGCCAGTAAAGGTTTGCATGAGGTCTTCGACGATTTCCCGCTTGACTGAACGGGGAGTGATGCCGTGCTCTTTGTTATAGGCACGCTGGATGGCTCGTCTATTTTCTGTGATGTCAAGGGCTCGCTGAATGGAGTTGGTGATTCTATCTGCATAGATGATAACGCGGCCATTTTCGTTGCGCGCTGCTCGTCCACAGGTTTGTACAAGGCTTGTCTCGCTGCGTAAAAAGCCTTCTTTGTCGCCGTCTAAAATGGCAACGAAAGAAACTTCAGGGATGTCAAGCCCTTCGCGGAGAAGATTGATGCCAACGAGTACATCGAATTTTCCTTGACGCAGTTCTTTGATGATTTGAACGCGCTCGAGTGTGTCGATGTCTGAATGAAGATATTTGGCTTTAACTCCGATTTCTTCAAGGTAACGCGTGAGGTCTTCAGATAGCTTTTTGGTAAGTGTTGTTACGAGTACGCGGTTGCCTTTTCCTGTCTCAAGACGGATCTCTTCTAGGCAATCGTCAACTTGATCGGTAGCGGGACGGATTTCGATGACGGGATCAAGTAATCCTGTGGGGCGAATAATCTGCTGAGTGATCTCGCCATTGGTCTCTTCGAGCTCAAATGGACCGGGTGTGGCTGAAACGTAAATGACTTGGTTTATGATGTTGTAGAATTCTTCGAATTTTAGGGGGCGGTTGTCGTAGGCAGATGGAAGACGAAAACCAAATTCAACTAAGGAGGTTTTACGGGCGCGATCGCCGTTATACATTGCGCGCACTTGAGGCAGGGATTGGTGGGATTCGTCAACGAAAAGAAGGTAGTCTTCGGGAAAATACTCTAGAAGGCACGGGGGCGGATCGCCTGGTCCACGCATACTAAAGTGGCGGGAGTAGTTTTCTACGCCTTTGCAAAAACCAATTTCTTTGATCATCTCAAGATCATATTTTGTGCGCTGTAAGATGCGCTGGTGCTCGATAAGCTTGTTTTCTGACTCAAAGTAGTCTGCTCGCTCTTTAAGCTCTGCGCGGATGGTTTGTAGAGCTTGTGCGTGTATTTCTTCGGGTGTAACGTGGTGAGATCCGGGAAAAATAGTAACGGTAGTTAGGGTTTGTAGCACTTTACCTGTTAAGGGGTCGATTTGTGAAATTTTTTCACACTCATCTCCAAAGAATTCTATGCGATAGCCGATATCGTCTTCATAGGCAGGCATCACTTCGATGATGTCTCCTCGTACACGAAAAGCTTTGCGCTTGAGGTCGAAACTGCACCTCTCGTATTGCATTTTGACGAGGTGGATAAGCACTTCGTCGCGGCGATAGGATTTGCCAACTTCGAGATCGAGTTTCATTTTGATGTAGTATTCAGGCATGCCTAGTCCGTAGATGCAGGAAACGGATGCTATGATGATGACATCGCGTCTTTCGATAAGAGAGCGTGTGGCCGATAAGCGCATTTTGTCGATGTTATCGTTGATGGCAAGGTCTTTTTCAATGTAGGTGTCGGTGCGCGCAATGTAGGCTTCTGGTTGGTAGTAATCATAATAAGAAACGAAGTACTCAACGGCGTTATCAGGGAAAAAGGTTTTAAATTCTTGGTAGAGCTGCGCTGCTAGTGTTTTGTTATGGGCTAAAATAAGGGTGGGCTTTTTGACTTGCGCTATGATATTGGCCATGGTGAATGTTTTGCCAGAGCCTGTGACACCGAGCAGAACTTGTGCTTTTTGTTGATTATTTAAGCCTGCTACGAGCTTCTTTATGGCCTCTGGCTGATCGCCACAAGGGTCAAATTCTGTTTTAAGATTGAACATAACTTGCTATGAAGTGGTTTAATAGACCCATTTGCTCCAGGATATCGACGATAACTATTCCAATGGCTGCGATCATGATAAAAAGCATGAGTGCTTTGGCTTTTGCTGTTTTGTAAAATTTTGGTTTTTTTAAGCTCCAGGCCATGACGGCTGGTAAAAACCAAAGAAGAATTGCAACGAAGGCTCCTGCGTATTCTAAAGCTACGACAAAGCCTCGTCTGTATGTGAAGACGAAGATCAATGGTGGAATGAAGGTCAGTAGGATGGCTAAGAGTTTGCCTTCCCAGCCTTTTTTGATTTTAAAGCCGTCAACGAGGAAATCTGAAAGGGATAGGGCCAGGCCAATAAAGGATGTGGTGATGGCAAAGAAGGAAAAGAGCTGCGCGCTACGGCTAATCCAAGGGTTTTTGATCAGATAGGCCATTGGCCCTGTCGATGCTGTGCCTGCTCTCCATGCTCCAATGAGCCCATGAGTACCCTCTAGGGGTACGACTCCAAGAACAAGAACTTGCCAAATGGTGTAGAAAACAAGGGGCAGGACGCTTCCGATGATGAGCGCTTTTTTTAGTTTTTTCCGATCGTGATTCATGTATGTAGACAATGTTGGAATGATCACGTGATAGCCAAAAGCTGTGACAACAAGGGGCAGACCTAATGCAAGGGGCTTAAAATCGATGTGTTTTAACAGGTTAAGCTCAATGTGCTCTGGTACATAGGCTATGAGAACGATAAATGAAATGATGAGGCCAGCCATCAAGATGCGATTGATGAGATCAACACCTTGCACTCCAAAGTAAAGGATACCACCAAAAAGTAGAGGCAACATAAACATGCCTGCCCACGAAGGGGGTAGCCAGCCCGTAGCGGTATGGATGGCTGCATTAAATATGGGCGCACTCCCTGCAATGTAGGCTGCTAGTAAAGAGTAGAGAAGGAGCAGGTAAACGATCCAGCTTAACGTTTGCCCCCAGGGGCCGAGTGTGCGGCGAGCCATAGATATGATGTTTGGCTCTCCTTTAATGGCTAGATTGACATCAAGAAAAAAAAAGGCGGTCGCTAACATGCAAAGCCAGCAAAATATAAACAGGATCAGTGAGGGAATAAGTCCCATGAGTGCTGTTGCAACAGGCAAGGCGAGCATCCCGGCACCAATAGCTGTACCGCTGACCAAAAGAGCTCCACCTAAAGTATGATTGATTTTAAGCATGGGGAAACAGATTCCACCCAAAGGTGTTTGTGAGTTGGTAAAAGAGAATAAATGTTGCAAAGGCAAAAACAAAACAGAGTGTTTTGCGCCCGCCGATCAAACGGTAAGGAGCCTTGATGTTTTTTTTGTAGCGTCCGATCCATACCATCAGTGCTGGAAATAACCCGAATAGAATAACGGCGCAAATACCCCCTGCAAAGTTCAGTGCTGCAAAAAATACGTTGGGAAAAAGAATAGCAAATCCTAGAGGCGGTAAAAGAGCAAGCCCACAAAACCAAAAATTTGACAGAGGCCTTGCTTGTTTTCTACTGCTTAAGCCATCTGCCCAAAACCGCGCTAAGCTTAGCGACTGGGCTAAAAATGATGTGAGAATTGCAATAAAAGCCAAAATCCCAGCGGTTGTTCCAATGATGGGGCGATTGATGGTTGTCTGGATCGCTTGTGCAGCATCGATGTCACGCGCATGACTCGAAAGGATCACTCCTTCTGGCAAAACGCCAATGGCAACAACTTCCCAGACAAGGTAGATGGCAAGCGTTAAAAGTGACCCTCCAATAATGGCAAGCTTGATTTTTTTGGTATTCCCTTTTAAGTAGGCGTGCAGCGGTGGAATCATGTTGTGAAACCCAAATGATATCACAAGAATTGGCATTGCCACAAACACAAGAGATACGTGGGACACCTCAAGGTTTACCTGCCTTACATACCCAGCGGAAAGTGTTACCAGGAGGACAAAAGCACCAATTTTACCAAACATGAGGGCGCGGTTCACTAAATCCACTGGCCTTGTGCCGAGATAAATCAACCACCCAAATACAACGACGAAGAAAAACGTGCCAATCCAATCGGGAATATTAATCCCAAAAACGTGCAATAAAAAATGGGAGGCATGATTGCCACTTAGCACCATATAAGCGACGAGCAATGCGTAAAAGAGCATCAGATATAAAACCCACGAAAGGCGCCGGCCCCATTTACCGAGCGTATGCTCGACCATGGTCAGCAAGTTCACCTCTTTTTTAAACCAGCTATTCACTTCAATGAGCAAAAGAGCTGTTGTAGTCATGAAAAGCCAGGCAAGCCCGAGCATCACTAGTGTAGGTTTAAGGCCTGCAATCCCTGTAAGAATTGGAAGTGCAAGCATTCCAGCACCTATGCAACTGCCTGCAATAAGCAGGCTCCCACCAATGATCTTGTTTGACTCGCTCATAAGCTCAACTTAGCTTTTTTATCCGCGGTTCGAATTTCTTGCCCCATTCTTCCTAATTCATAGCCTTCGAAATCGACAAATTTGAAGAAACGTTCAAAGGCGGGCACGGCAGTAGATGCTTGCTTAGCCATTTCCTGAGCGACCATGCGATACATTGGATGACCAGCAGGAGATGAGCGGAGTTCACAAAGCCACTGCAGTGCGCGTAAGTTAACGTGGAAATACCAGTGAATGTTATAGGCCATTGGCACAACATACTGAGCCTCTTCAGGCAACTCTTGTGCAATGGTGTCATAAACATCTTTGGCGCGATCCATAGCTTCACGATAATCTTTTTCCAGATCTGTATCCAAAATCTCTTCTGGAATGTAGTAGCCTCTATCGCAGGTAAGCAATTGGCGCTCTTGGGTAAGCATACGGTGACGTTGCAGATCGCGATAAATACCGAAATCAGCGACAATTTCAAAAGTGAAAAAAGCGTGCTCAAGGGCGCGTGGTGATTTGTGGCGGCGGTTTTGTCTATGCGTGCTTGCGCTATCCAGGATGCGGCCAACCTCTTCATCAGAAAGTTTAGAAACGTGCTCAAAAAGATCATTGAGACTAACACTTGTGTGAGGGAAAAGCAGGCTAGCTGCAACTTTTTGATGGCTTGCAGGATCAAAATCAACCAGGCGGACTGCCGGTCCCACCATTGGCTTTGATTCCTCAGATTGCTCTTTGCCTAAAGCTTGTAGATCACCAAGCATTTGCTCTTGAAATTCGGTGAATGTTTTTTGATATTTGTGGTTACCTTCTGCTCGACGAACAAAGGAGGGCATCACTTTTGAAAGCTCTTCATAGCTACGCTTTCCAATCTCTTGCAGCTCGGCTAAGCTGTGTGTATTGCACTTTTGAATTAGAGTTTCAAAAAATCGACCGTTACCAAACTGGCCCAGATTAGTAAGCGTACTTGCAGGAAGCAGACCACGCAAGCAGTCTAATACTTTTGCTCGTAGGGCCGCTGTGTACGCAACCTTAGAGACTTCCTGCTCACGTGGAAATTTCTTTTCCATATATTCAGTCAGCGGTGGAATGAGTTTGCTATATGTTTCAAAAAGATGATCACAAACATCGATGTAGGGCTGTTTATATGCGGATGTCATAAGCACAGGTTCGCGGTAGTAAAGGTACTGATCATTCACTTTTTGATCGAAATAAATATAGCGTGTCGATTTTTCTAGTGGAGATCCACCGATTCGGGCATCTTCAATGATTTTTGCAGCAATCATTGAGACATTTTCCATTGCAAGGTGTGCACCACCGAGTTCACCGATAGAATCGTCTCCATATCCATCTAGGATGCGGTCATAAAAATTTTGAGCCTTCTTAATTGCGACAAACTGTTCTTCATCTCCAGACTCATCCTTCCCAGCAATTTCGTTAAACTGCGTTTCTTCGTTGAGAATGAAATCTTTTAAAAGTAGCGATCTGAGCCCCAAGCTAGAGCGCGAATAGCGAGAAAAGAGAGCGCCTTTGATCACTTCTGGTAAGTTACGCACACAGAAGATGTGGCTATCTGTGTTTGTAACGTAACGTTTTAAAATTTGAAGTTGTTGCTGAGTAAATTCTTCATATTTTTCTTGCATTTGATCGGCCCCTTTCTTGACTCTTAAGCCCCCAGAATGACATAAAGACAATGTCCATAGCAAGAAAAAAACCATTGGAGCTTTTATGCTTAAGCGCCCACGCCGCAATCGCAAATCTGAGGCCATTCGCTCGCTTGTGCAAGAGACTCAGCTGAGTGTCACAGATTTTGTCGCTCCACTCTTTGTCACAGAGAGGCCAACTCAGGCCATCAAAAACATGCCTGGAATCCTTCGCCACAACTATAATGATCTTATCAAACACACCGAGCACCTAGTTGATTTAGGAATTCAAGCCGTTGCTCTTTTTCCATGCATAGATTCATGCAACAAAGACGAACTTGGATCTTATGCTATCAGACCCGATGGCCTCATTCCTAAAACGATCAGCCTTTTAAAAAAAACTCTTCCCAGTCTGTGTGTCATTGGGGATGTAGCGCTCGACCCGTACACAACTCACGGCCATGACGGTATTTTACAAGGCTTAGACGTTCATAATGACTTATCGGTCCAAGCACTTGCAAAACAAGCTTTGACACTTGCTCGAGCTGGAGCTGACGTCATCGCTCCAAGTGATATGATGGATGGGCGCGTGTTAGCCATTCGAAAAATCCTGGATTTACATGGGTTTGAGCATGTGAGTATTTGTTCATACGCAGCCAAATATGCATCAAACTATTATGCACCTTTTCGCAGCGCCTTGGGCTCATCACTTATAGCCAGCGATAAAAAATCCTATCAGCTCAACCCTGCCAACCGCAAAGAAGCCCTACTAGAAGGTGAGCTTGATGTAGAAGAGGGCGCCGATATGCTCATGGTTAAGCCAGCATTGAGTTACCTCGATATTATTTCCGATTTTGAGAGGACCTTTAAACTACCCATCTGTGCCTTTCACGTCAGTGGGGAGTATGCCATGGTCATGGCCTCTCACAATGCCGGCATTTTAGATGCAGATCACGTTTTTTTAGAGTCGCTATTAGCAATTAAACGCGCTGGAGCAAGTTTCATATTCACCTACGCAGCCGAGCGCTTGCTCGAAAACAATCGCTTGGAAAGGGCTATAAATACTGCTCAATGTAGCGTTGCTGGCCAGCTCTAACGATATCTACCATAGGAATTTTTGAAGGGCAAATGAAAGCGGGCAGAGCAAAATCTTCGGGATCAACCTCTAAAAGCCCAAGCTCAAGAGCTTTTTCAAAGTCTTCTGCAATGAGCGCTTTAATCAGCTGCATGGTTGGAATGCGCAAAGGCATCACTTTTTCATAGTAGGCACTATCGACAAATGGGCGCTCTTCGCCGTGCATGGCAGTCGAGAGCGAGCAGGCATGTGATGGCAGAGCTGCTGACAGATATGTGCGCGTTGCTGTGAAACGCTTAAGTCCTAGCCCTAGAAAGTGAAGAAAAGGGCGTTTTTGGACCTCGGGTATTGCGCAAATGGTAAAATGCTCGCGCCCAATGAAGTCATTTTTGCTGGCTTTACATCCCATTAACGGATCTCCAGAAATGATTCGAGAAGAGTCGCTAGCAAGCTTATCCTCTAAGATTTCCTCAAGGGATTGCCCATCAGTTATTCGGTAATAGCCACGCGCCTCTTCGCAAATACCCTCACCTGCAATAGAAATGATCCGCCTGCTGTAAAGTTCGCCGGTGTTAATAAGTTTTCCAATCGCGATGACGTGATGGGCATGAATTGTCCAAATATTTTGTTTGGAGCTACGGATAGGTTTAAGCTTCTCGATATGAATAGATGCATTTGCAATTGGGTGGGGTCCACAGCAAAAGTGAGAATTGGGCAAATCAGAGGGGCAATCAGACATGATATGAATTGGGCCCTCGGTTAATATTTTGAGAGCTTCGAGTCCAGAGAGAAAATCAGCATGATTGGCATCAATTTCTAGAAAAGGAGATGGTGCAAATGGGGCTGATTCGACTGCTTTGACAAAGATCGCCTCTGGAATTTTTGAAGGGTCAGCAAGGCGCGCACAGGGACGTTGATAAATCGAGGCAAATAGACCACATCGCTTGAGATGGTCTATGAGCTCTGCTCGATTTGTCGAACTCAGAGGCTGAAAAGGGGATTCAAAATGGTCCTGAGCACATTCAATGATCACATGAAGAAGACGCCGCTTATGGCCTCTCACAACATCAACGACTTTTCCAGCAGTTGGAGTGATGAACATACGACCGGGGCAAGCTTTATCCTCCAAAACCGGATCACCGACACTAACTGAGTTCCCCGGCTTTACATGAAGCTGAAATTGCATAGTTTCAAAAAAAGACACATCAATACCAATGCGTTTTGGAGGTGAAACGTCTTTAACATCCCCAATTGGCTCACCGGCAAGAGGTAAATCGAGTCCCTTTTTTAATCGAATGTCCACTGTTTCCTCAGATAAAGACATTGCCTTGTGCAATAATCCCTATCTTCCTATACTACAATTCACAAATGTAATAAACAAGAGCGCCATGGAATATCTAAAACAATTTGAAAAACATATCCAAAATAACGACCTTCCCTCGTTTGTAAACCTCTGGGAAGAGTACTGCATGGGAGATGAAGTCGACCCAAATGAGCTTCGATTAATTTTAGAAGCGGCACTCAAAACAACTTTTGCGGCAGGGTTTGGCAAATACGTCGAGCAAATTTTGGATCTATGGGAAAAAATTGAAGATCCTGAAGCCAGCCACTACATCCTTAAACTTATTTTTGATTTGCAAACAACAGATTCTCGCCAGCTGATGGATTTAGCGATCAACTATCTTGAAAAATGCTTTGAACAAGAGCCTCGATTTGTAGACAACATGAGGCTAATTGGCTTAAGAGATCGCAACGATTGCCGCGGTGCAATCAGCAAATATGAGCTCCTTCACCACATGAATCCGGGCAATTTTGTCTACCACACAGCCGGATGGGGCGTTGGAGAAATCATGGACGTCTCATTTTTACGTGAGCAACTAAGCTTAGAATTTGACTATGTTAGCGGACAAAAAGATTTTTCTTTTGAAAATGCGTTTAAAACGCTGTATCCCATTTCTAGCACTCACTTCCTCGCTTTGCGCTTTGGACGGCCCGACTACTTAGAAGACAAAGCAAAAGAAGACCCATTAGAGGTTATCCACATGTTGCTAAGAGATCTAGGACCTAAAACTGCATCTGATATCAAAGATGAAATGTGCGAACTTGTTATCCCACAAGATGAGTGGGTTAAGTGGTGGCAAAACGTACGATCAAAGCTAAAAAAAGACACAAAAATTGAAACGCCTCCAAACTCAAAGTCTCCCTTCAAAATACGCATGGAAGCCCTCTCACATGAGGAGCGTTTTCAGCAAACACTTGAAGACAAACCAAACGCGGAAACACTGATACAACTCGTTTATGCCCATGTACGAGACTTTCCGCAAACACTCAAAAATTCAGATTTTAAACACCTGCTTACAACCAAATTGACCGACGTTCTAGCTTATCCAGAAATCACATCTGCTCAAAAGCTGCAGCTACACTATTACTTGCAAGACTTAAGCGATGTTAAAGACTATCCACCCATTCAGGAATTGATCCATTCAGTTACAAACATTAAAAATCTCATTGATCAAATTGATGTCATTGCAAACAAAAAACGCACGTTGATGATGATCCAAGCCTATAAATCTGATTGGCAGGATATTTTCCTCGATCTTTTTCTTCGTCTTGAGACCACTTCATTGCGTGAATATGCGCTAACAGAGCTTTTAGCTGCTGGCCGGGTAGACGCTGTTGAAGCAAAACTTAAAGAGTTAGTCAAAGATCCAATTAAATACCCACAAACTGTCATTTGGTATTTTCAAAAAATCATGACTAAAAACGTCCTACCTTTTAATTCAGCAGAAGGCCGCTCTCAATTTTTTGAAGCTTTTCTGATTGCAATGGGCCATTTAGACAGTCAAGGTGACCGCGATACAGTAAAAAAAATGTATGCTATCTTGACAAAAGGGCGTTTTGCTCTAGTTCGTAAAATCGTGGGTGATTCCTCACAAGCTGAAGTACAAGAATTTTTGCTACTCGCTTCTAAGTGCCCATCTATTGAAGAACAAGACATCAAAATATTGCACTCTCTTGCAGAAGTAGCACATCCCAAGCTCAAAAAAATGCGCAAAAATCACCATGAAGAACCCGCACTTGAGGTCATATGGACAACGCAAGAGGGATTAGACAAAGTAAAAGGGCGCATTGATGAAATTGGGTCTAAAGAAATGGTTGAAAATGCCAAAGAAATTGAGGAGGCTAGATCGCATGGAGACCTCCGAGAAAACGCTGAATTTAAAGCCGCCTGCGAAAGACGTGACCGCCTCCAATCTGAATTGAAAACCCTTTCCGATAAAATCGCAAAAACACAAGTTTTGAATAAAACCCTTGTTGATACAAACGAGGTCAGCCCTGGTTGCATTGTTGAATGCGAAGATTCAGGAAAAAATAAAGTCTCATTTACACTGCTTGGCCCTTGGGATGCACAGCCAGAAAAAAATATTCTCTCCATACAATCGCGCTTTGCACAAGGGATGATGGGTAAAAAAGTAGGTGAAGCTTTTGAGTATCAAAACAACAGATACACAATTTTGACTATCCTTAATTATTTTGCATAGGTTATGATCGTGTTTATGGAACTCGTTTTAGCCACTCGCAACTTACACAAAACTCTTGAGCTGAAATCTATGCTCAAAGAGTTTTCACAATTAGACCTATATTCACTTCGCGACTTTGGCGATTATCAAGCCCCTGGAGAAACCGGCTCAACTTTTGAAGAGAACGCCATTGCAAAAGCGCTTCATGCAGCGAAAGCCCTCAATAAAGTTGTCCTAGCTGACGACTCTGGACTTGTCGTTCCAGCACTTAATGGAAATCCCGGAATCTATAGCAGGCGCTATGCAGGCGAAGAGGCCACTGACAAAGATAACAGGAAAAAACTCATTGAAAACCTTGCTCGCCTTAAGGAAGAAGAGCGCTCTGGTTACTACGAATGTGCACTTGCACTTGCAGATCCAAGCGGGTTAATCAAATCCGTACGGGGAACCTGCGAAGGATTTTTAATCTTAGAGGAGAAGGGAGGCCAAGGATTTGGCTACGACCCAATCTTTGTAAAATGGGACTATGGAAAAACCCTTGCAGAGCTAGAGCCCGATATAAAAAACCGCATTTCCCACCGTCGAAAAGCCTTAGACAAGCTCTTGCCAGCGCTTGAATCACTGCCTTGCGCTACCTAATTGACGGCTACAACCTGCTCTTTGCCCTAGAGCTAGAGCCCCACCCCATAGAATATTCCAGAGAGGCCCTGATCGAGGTCCTTATTGAAGATCTCAACAAACTGCGCATGCGCGCTACAATTGTGTTTGATAGTGGAAGCACACACCTTGGATCAATTCCCCATCTCCATGATCGCAATGGCATTGAAGTCGTTTTTTCTCCCCACGGGATGTGTGCAGATAGCTACATTCTTGAGCTCATAGAAGGGGCAAAAAACCCAAAAGATGTCGTTGTAGTTACAGATGATGCCGAATTAAGAGCCTCTAGCCAGGCTTTACATGCAAAGCCTTTGATGTGCGAGCCATTTTTACAAAAAATGCGGCAAAAAAACCGAAAAAAGCACACGCCTACCAAGCACACACCTCACGACCCTGCCTACAACGAAGAGCTGCGACGCATCTTCGAAGAGCGCTTGGAATAAAATTAATTTATGTGGTATTCCTGAACTTGAGGGAATGCATGAAAAAATTTGTTTTAATAACTGGGCTTTTTTGCCTACCGCTATTCTGTAATTCGGTTACCCTATTTAATGATAGCGCTTTCAAGCTAAAAGCCACTGTTCTATCCGCAACTGGTGATAATCAAGGAACTTTTACCATTCTCCCTCAACACCAACTCACTTGGCAAGATAGCTACTCAGGTGGTCAATCATTTTCTCAGACTCCATATACTGTCGTCTGGTACTGTGAAAATGATAAAGAATTTGGCATTGTCACAAATGTTGGAGCAGGAGCTTTTGTCAGCGCAAATAGCTCCAACGGAGATCGCATTTGCCCTGTTCCCAAGCAGAAAGCTGGACCAACAACACCCTAATTTGTTACTATATAGATCTCGAAGTGTAATTAGGTTCTATTCATGCCAAATGTTGGTTTGCACATCGATCAAAACACCATTTATCTTGCTTTAATAAAAAAAGCAAAAAATGGACTAAAGATTGATATAGTCAAAAAAATCGATAGCTCTGCTGCACTGCTATCGAGCGATTTTATTGGAAAGCAAACTGAGCTAACAACTGGCTTGTCTATTAAAGATGTGCTCATGCGCTCTTTTGATATGCCTCTTTGTAAAAAACGGGCTTTAAAACAAGCTCTGCCATTTCAACTGGAGAGCCAATTTCCTTATCCTATTAATGAACTGATTATTCTTACGACCTATAAGCCTGTGGATAAAGCAACTACACGCGTCCATACCTTGGCTACACATACAAAAACCATTGAATCTCACCTTAAAAATTTACAAGAAATCGGACTAAGCGCACACTGGATCTCAAGTCACGCCGTTGCGTTAGAGCGCTACGTCACCCATTTCTATCCCAAGCTTAATCCCTACATCGCAATTTTTGTCGGCCCCTCAGAAACATTGTTAATTGCAAAAAATCAAGACCAAATTATTGGAACCACATCTTTTTCCATTGGCTCGGAAACCTTAAACCATACAACTGATCCATCGAAAGCTAAGACTCGATTTTCCCATGAATTAGACCGCTCTATTCACTTCTTAAAATCCAAATGTAAAGCCGCTTTACATTGGCATGTTTTACCTTTGGGGTCTATGGCTGACCTTATAAATTCACATCTTGAAAATGACGATATAACTATCATCGAAGAGCGTATTGAAAAATCTTATGCCCGATATGCTATTGCCATTGGTCTGGGCCTTGATACCGCCATGAGAGATGAAAAAACTTGTCAGTTTCGACAAGGTAGCTACACATCATCACATCATCTGGGTAAGCTCGGCAAAAAGCTCTGCTTAACTTTTTTTCTCTCGGCTTTACTTGCGCTCACAGTTCAAGTTACAACAAATGCCTTACTTAAGGCGAGCGCAAAAGACGCTGAGCAAGAGATCGCGACTTTTATAGAAAGCTCAGACCTTTTAAAATCCAACGAGCTGTCCCTTTTCCATGAAACCGATGTGCAAAAACGTATCGATTATAAAATTGATCAATTGAAAGCCCATCTACGTAAACAAAAAGGCTTCTTTCCTGTTAATTTAGACGTGCCTGCAATGACCGAAGTCATTGCTTACTTAACAGCTCACCCAATCTTATCAGATCCAACTCACGCTGTAGATATTTTATCACTTCACTATGAACTTGATTCTTATCCAACCCTGAATCATATCAACACCCGTTATGGCGCCACCATCTCCTTAGAACTCTCCATTCCATCATCTACTTCTGCAACAGTGCTTTTAGATGCCCTTAAAAATGATACAACCATGATTGACACACAGCGTGAGATTGATTTTCAACGCACCGGATCAGGATATACCCTTAAATGCCACTTAAAAAGGAGAGCAAGATGAAACCTCGCGCATGGAAATCTACGATTTTACGCCCTTATTTTGCACTAGTGCTCCTGGTGATTTTTCTTTTGCCCATGCTTTTCTTATTTCAAAATTACTGCAAAAAGGCATCCGAAATAAACGCTCTAAAAGAAGAATTTGCCATCTTAAAGCCGAAGCTTACAAGAGCTCTTCTAAACTGTAACCATACAAGTGAATTTTTAGAGCGCTATAAGAACACAAACCACTTTTATCTAGAAAAATACTTAGAAACGATGCAATTTCAAACGCAGAAAGTTCAATGTATTGAGCACCTTTTAAAAATTCCCGAGTTTACATCTGCGCCGTCACTACTTACTCAGCTCGACCAATGCCGGCACCAAAACAATAGCTTACGGCTAAAAGAGGTATGCAACCGTGTCAACAAAGATATCCAAGAAACAGAGCTCAAGCTTATGCACCCCGTCTCCATAGGCACAGAAGATTTGTTTGCAATCCTGTCTATCATTGAGAATAAAAACATCGGAGATCACCAGCCTGAAGTAGGTTGTCCTCAGCTTATTTTTAAATCTTTTGATCTTAAAAAAACAACCACTCAAGATCAACAGCAAATTTTTAAACTTGATTTTGAACTCATTAAAAGGGAGCCTCTAGCTTCATGAGCCGATTACTTTATTCGACCATCATTACAACCTGTTTATCATTTGGGTGCGCCTCTAAAACAAATGACACACTCACTCTAGCAAGTATTCAGCTTATTGATCGCAATGAGATCTCTGAAACAATTAGCAGTGATCAACGCTTGAAACTTATGGAACAAAACGACTTTTTTGCTCCTCAGCCCTATAAAAAAGTCACGCGCACATACAGGAAAAATGCTTTTGGAAAAACGCCTGGCCACATCACAACTTATCATCCTAACGGCCAGCTTTATCAATCTCTTGAAACTCTTGATGGCAGGGCCTATGGTCGCTACCGCGAATATTTCCCTTCAGGCAATCTACGCCTTGATGCCTGCATTATTGAAGGAGTTGGAGACACAAATCAACCAGCTCAAGATGACTGGCTATTTGACGGCCAAAGTCGCGCTTGGGACGACGAAGGCCACCTCATTGCAGAAATTCCCTATGTAAAAGGGTATCTAGAGGGGCTAGCGCTTTACTATATGCCCAACGGCAAGGTGCATCGCTCAGCTTCATACAGTAAAGGCAAACTTCATGGAACAACATCGCTGTATGACAATGAAGGTCAATTAGTCGGGAGCGAAACCTACCTCGACGGAGAGGCTCACGGTAGGCACCATTTTGTCGGCACCACATCTGAACCCGCTAATCGGCAGCAGTACGACCATGGAAAGCTCATGGAAGCTACCTATTTTGATCTCGATGGCCACATCGTTGCCCAAGTGCGTAATGGGAATGGTCAGAAAGCTCTTTTTAAAAAAGGCAAGCTTCGCACTACAATTAATCATCAGAATGGACTGCCTGAAGGTGAGGTCAAAATCTTTCGACCTGATGGATCTCTCGAGTCAATGCACACCCTTGTTGACGGAAAAAAACATGGTGAAGAGTGGCTTTACTTTGATACGGCTGATAAGCCAAAGATGCTGATCAACTGGTACGGTGATGAAATTCATGGCACTGTTAAAACATGGTATCTTGATGGCTCCGTTCAAAATGAAAGAGAGATGAGCCACAACAAACGGCATGGCCATAGCTTTGCTTGGTATGCAGATGGCTCGCTAATGCTCATTGAAAATTACGATCAAGGTAAACTGATCAGAGGCAGTTATCTAAAGAGGGGAGTTAAAGAAGCCATATCAACTGTTGCGGACGGCAACGGAACAGCAACTCTGCATGACGCAAATGGTATCCACCTCCAGTCAATCATTTACAAACAAGGGCACCCTGTTGAATAAGACCTCACTTCGAGCGCACTTTCGCGGGCTGCGTACAAATCTCTCAACCCAGCGTCAGCAAGAAGCTAAATCACTACTTATAGATGCACTCTATCCAAAACTTTCGAGCTTTAGCATGATCCTTTCATTTTCAAGCTTACCAGATGAGCTCGACCTGTGGCCCTTAAACACCTTGTTATCAAACGAAAAACGCCTGGCTTTACCAAAGCTTGAACATAGCCTTATTCAACCATACAAAATTAACAATATTGATACCGATCTTGAAAAGTGCTCTTTTTCAATCAAAGAACCTCAGCCCCATATTTGCCCGATCCTGGCTTTACACGATATAGATTGCATCCTTGTTCCTGGTCTTTGCTTTGACTCAAATAACCACCGCCTTGGCTTTGGCTATGGACATTACGACCGCTTCTTGGCCCAGACCTTACATATCCCCACGTTTGGCATTGGCTACAAAGAGCAAAAAGTCGACAGGCTCCCTACCGAGCCACACGATATCCCCCTCACCAAAATCTACTTATTTTGATTTTGGTATTGACCAACCATCTTCAAGAAGATTAAGGAACTGACCTTACGCAGTGCAAGCCCGTAACCGAGATAGTTCCTGGAGAGCCATCTGGTTTGCCCTGATTAGAAGCTTGTACTTTAGAGCGAAGTGATTCAGCCCTGTCATACACTTCAAAAACTCTGATTTGCAGTAAGCAACGATTGACCCATAAATGTGATTCCTTTGCGTTCTTGGTTTTTTTGTGGGTGACTTTTCTAAGCTAGCATTTTGCTTCACCGATTTGTGATATTCCTCGATACACCACCGTTTTTGATAGATATCGTAGATGCGCTCAGCATCAATTGTTAGATCATTTGTTACCAGATATAAATAAAATGCCGGTCGTTCCATTTTCGTTTTTGAAAACTCGTTTAAGCAGCTGCAATGGGATTGACAGCCCCTTTAGGTATGCCGTTATGACTTCCTTATCTGCTAATTTCAAATCTTTTAGATTTTGATACTGGCCGTTTTTCTTTTCTTTTTCAGATAGCGCTACTAATCGATTTGCTTTTATTCCAAAAATAAATTTTTTCTCTAACTTTTTGTCTATAAATAACGCGAATAATGGATCAACTCAAGCAGCCATAAGCAAATTCTTCTCCACAGCAGATACGTAAATTGATGGCTTGTTGTCCTGTAGCTGGTAGGCGGCTAATCCACTTAGATAGTGTCGTCAAGAAAAACGTGATGTGATATTCTTTTTTATCAAACAAGCCAGCAAAGCAGAGTTTGTATGGAATCGTCATATCACCGTCATGATATTAGTGATGCCTTATGGGAAAAGTTAGAGCCACTCTTACCTGGGCGACCAGGTGGGTGGGGATCTGTCGCGCACGACAATAGGCGCTTTA
>JAUILX010000081.1 GCA_030433395.1 Chlamydiia bacterium | reverse complement strand
TGCATTATATTTGAAAATATACTTAACACAAGGCATGTCTGAGTATCGAGCTTCATATTCGTAAAGTGTGGGCATTCCAGATCTATAAGTGTGGAATGATGGGGTTGATGATAATGGCATGGTTATTTTTTCTCCTGGTTTATGGCCTTTAGAGCTGCTTTAATAGCAGGGTTCTTGTTCCAATCATTGATTGATCGATTTAATTCAGGCTTAAATTTTTCCTTTCTTTTAGAGCTAGTTTCCTGTGTGCTCATAACCTCATCCATGATATCTATTGCTGCCATGTATCTTTCCAGCATGTACTCTTGGAACCTAGGGTCATTTTCTACATTTGAACTTAGTAAATTAACTAGTATTGGTGATGCCATTATATTAAACCTCATTTTTATATTAATTAACTATAATTAATTAAAATAATAAAGTAAACTAATAATAATTTATTTAAAAAGCGAGCTGCGAATCAACACCATTCAAATAGTTCTATTCACAGTTTTTCACCTGCGGATAAGAGCTTACGTTGATCATTATAAATAGGAATAACCTTATAGTGAGAAACTACTCACTAGCAGAAGCAGTCCCAGTTAGCGAGGCTGGAAGGAGCGTGTAAGCAATTCCTTTTAGTGTGCAGGCCACAATTGTTGTGATACTTTCAAAAAGCACAGTTGGGGCCATGATGATAAGACTAATGCTAATTCTTGCTGTGGCATTGATTGATTCTTTTGTACCTAGTGTTACAAAAGACAATGGAACAGATACAGCTGCTATAGCAAGGTTAGTCAATGCATATGGTATACATAAAGCAATGACAGCTATGGAATGGGCAATTGCTTTAACATGATGCTTAGCATACTTTTCGTTATGAATAACTGCATTGTAGTTATCTCTAAGTGAATTACTGAAAGGATTAATATCTACTGCCTTTCTCAAGCCAGCTTTTGCATTTGTGTTAAGGATTATTAATGGAGTCGAGTAACAAATATTGAGGATAGCGATTCTCATAGAATCGTTGTGCTGAGTTGAGTAATCCCTAATCTTTTCTGAAAGGCCGAGTGTGGCGATTGTAGCAAAGACCCCAGTTGCAACGTGCGCAATCTCAGGCAGCAAGCTTAAAGAGCACGCTCCAGCTGCAAGTAATGTGCCAATTCTAGAAGTAGATATCTCTCCTGAATTATCTGGCTTTGAGCTATCTAGATGAACTTTGCTTCCAAAGTATAAGTTAGCTGTACGCGCGGGGTTTTGTAAGTAATTAATCATTTTTTATCCCTGGTTAGTTAAAAACTTAAATTAACTATAACAAGCATTTTAATTAATATCGATAATTATTTTATTTAATTGGTTTTTAATTAGATAGAGCGTCGAGATAGATGTCTAGGGAGTTATCTACGGCTTGGAGAATGAGGTCAATAAATGGATCTAGGGTCCCTCCAAGCTGGGCCGATTCAAGGGCATTGATGTAGTCTAGACGGTCTTCAGGCTTGATAATGGCAGGTGGGTAGCCTGACATCATGAGTATCAGGTTCATAAGTAGGCGCGCTGTCCTACCGTTCCCATCGATAAAGGGATGAATGCTTACAAGCTTATAGTGGGCCATGGCAGCATGTGTAAGTGGATCAAGATCGATAGATTGCACCCATTGCATGAACACATGCATTAAATCAGGAACTTTAAGTGCGCTTGGGAAAACAACGGTGGAGCCTGCTATTCTGACTGAGACTTTGCGGTATTTTCCGGCATGGGGATCGTCAATTCCTTTTAATACGCTGGCGTGGATTTCGAGTAATTGGGATTCAGTTAGATCTGAGGGTTTAAGGTTTACCAGGGATTTAATTAGGTGAAGCGCATTTGTATGATTTGTAGCTTCAAGGTGATCTTTCAGTGGCTTTCCCTTAACAGTAAGGCCCTTTTCGACGACAAGGGCCGTCTCTTGACGAGTTAGGGTGTTGCCTTCGATGGCGTTGCTTGTATAGGTGAGCTCAATATCAAACCATTCCTGAAGGTTATTTATAAGTTCAGGAGGTAGAGGTCTGTGACTGTCTAAAAGGGTTTTTTTTTGCTCGAGTTGCTTGATATCCAATTGATTACCTCAGTTTTCCTGCCCAGCCAAGCTTGGTGCGTAGGGTGGAAAAATAGTCTCGGCGCTTCAGGTTAACGAGCTGGAAGCAGAGCTTTGATTTGCGCAGGCGGAAGCCTCCGCCTGTGTTGAGCTTGAAAATTTGATGACCGTCGGCGACGACCTCAACGGGATCGTAGTCGGAAAGGTATTGGATTTGGAGTTCAATGTCTGCAGGAAGAATGAGAGGGCGATTTGAGATTGTGTGCGGAGAAATAGGGGTGAGGGCAAAGGAGTCAAGCTCGGGAGTAAGAATGGGTCCGCCAGCTGCAAGGGAATAAGCTGTTGATCCTGTCGGGGTAGCGAGAATAACACCGTCGGCCTCGAAGGTGTTGAGATAGGTGCCATTGATGTGGATGGCAATTTCGACAAGGCTGGGATTGCGAGCTCGATGAATCACAAAGTCGTTTACGGCAAGGGCTTTTTCGCCTTGTAAGGACTCGCCTTCGATCATGACGCGTTTTTCAATTGAGTAGTGGCCGTTGATAAGGTCTTGCAAGCTGGGATAGATGTCGTCGAGGGGAATATCGGCCATGAAGCCGAGTTGGCCAAGGTTGATTCCTAGAATAGGGATTTGGGCATCTGCAAAGCGGTGGGCAAGGCGCATGATGGTGCCGTCGCCGCCCATGGATATAATGAAGTCTATTTTTTTTAGATCGACTTTAGAAAGGGGTTTTGCGCCGATGAGTTTTGCTTCCTTGTCATCAGAGACAACGGTGACTTTTTTGCCGTTAAAAAACTCAACGATGCCTAAAGCTATTTTTTTGGATTGAGATTTGGTTGTGTTTGGAAAGATGGCAACAATCATATGAGCTGTTTTTGGGTTTCTAGGATTTGGCTGGCTATTGAGGCTGCATCGAGCCCGAGTTTTTGCAAGATAACAGAATGCGAGCCTGGGTGGATGGGCTCATCGCTAATCCCAAGATTGACCACAGTGGTATCTTTGCACCCATTTTGTGTGACATATGAATTAACAAGAGAGCCTAAGCCCCCCGTGACTAGGTGCTCTTCTAGTGTGATAAACGTAGAATGTGTCATCGCTAGGCTATGAAGCAGATCTTTATCAAGAGGCTTCATAAAGATGGGATCTACAATGGTGATATTTAGGCCTTCTGCTTGGAGTTTTTCGCGCACCTCTAAGGCGATACCACACATATGGCCTAGGGCAATGATGGCGATATCTTGTCCCTGGGCTAAAATTTCTCCATGTCCTTTGGCCCTTTTTTTGATGGGGGCTGTTGCAGGCGGTGTGGTTAAGTTTGGGTAGCGGATTGCAATGGGACCGCCGTAGTCAAAAGCACTTTGCATCAACTCGCAAAGGACTTGGCCATTGCGGGGCTGAGCCAAGATTAAATTGGGCATGGCGCTAAGGAAACTGATATCATAGATGCCGTGGTGAGTGATGCCGTCGCCACCTGAGATGCCGGCTCGATCAATGGCAAAAAGCACGGGCAGATTTTGAATACAGACATCGTGAAAAACGTTGTCAAACGCTCGCTGCAAAAAGGTTGCATAAATAGAAACAATGGGTTTTTTCTTTTGATAAGCAAGGCCTGCTGCAAATGTTACAGCATGCCCCTCGGCAATGCCAACATCATAAAAGCGATCGGGGAGTGACTGCCCAAAGGATGCAACGCAGGTGCCATGAGGTGTTGCAGGCGATATTACGCATAGCTGGTCATCTTGCTTTGCCATTTCCTGAACTTGGCTACCAAAGATTTTGGGGAAAGTTTTGCAGGCTTTGCTGGGATTGAACTCTCCAGTTTCTGGATCAAAGGGTTTTGCGCCGTGGAATGCAACGGGCGCTTTTTCAGCGCTTGGCATTCCAAAGCCTTTGACGGTTTTGACGTGTACTAAAGTGGGCTTATCAAGGGATTTTACAGACTCGAGCGTTTCGATAAGCTCATCAATGTTGTGCCCGTCGATAGGTCCAACGTAGGCAAGATTGAAATGCTCAAAGAAAGGGGCTTCAGAGTTGATCAGTGTTTTAGCGCTTTCTTTAATTTTTTTGCCTGCGCGAGCAAGAGAGTCGCCAATGCTTGGGATCTTGCGCAAAAAGTTAGCAGTTTCGTGGTAAAAACGGTTTGCATTGGGAGCGTTGAGAAGGCGGGATAGAACTTCTGAGATGGCTCCAACATTTTTTGCAATTGACATGCCGTTATCATTTAAGATGATGATAAAACGCTTTAGGTCTTGTGGAATATTGTCTAGAGCCTCGTAGGTTAAACCGCAGGTGAAAGCGGCATCCCCAACAATGGGAACTGTGTAGTAACTACTATTTGCACAGCCAAGACCTAGAGATAGAGCTGTTGCTGCGTGACCTGCATAAAAGTGATCGTGCTCTGATTCATGTGGAGCGGAAAATCCGTATAGGCCATCTTGTTTACGAATACCTTCGAACTGATCAAACCGATCTGTGAGCAGTTTGTGAGTGTAGATCTGGTGGCTGGTGTCAAAAATGAGTTTGTCGTCAGGGGAGTTAAAAACTTTGTGTAGAGCGATGGTGAGTTCAACAACACCGAGGTTCGATGATAGGTGACCGCCATTTACAGAGATCACATTGATGATTTTTTGCCTGAGCTCTGTGGCAAGTTTTTTTAACTCAGAACTGCTTTTTTCTTTGAGGTTCATACCTCTCCAAAGGGCTGCATCTCTACTTTACCTTCTCGATTTTTAACCATCATTTGAATTTTTTCCTCTGCTTGTGTCAGCAGTTTATTACAACTTGTGATCAAGCGGTCTGCCTCTTCATAATATTTAAGAGAGTCCTCTAAGCTAACTTCGCCATTGTTGAGTTTAGATAAAATTTGCTCGAGTCGCTGATACCCTTCTTCAAAGGTGATTTTCTTTTCCACTGACTACCTCTGCGTCCACGCTGCCGTCGGCAAACTGCATGCGAACTTGATCTTTTTGTGTTAATGACTTAGCCGACATGATAACTGAATTGTCTTTTTGACTAAAGACAATTGAATACCCTTTTTGCAAAAGATTTTTTGGATCGA
>JAUILX010000080.1 GCA_030433395.1 Chlamydiia bacterium | reverse complement strand
CATGTGCTTTTTGGTATTCCTTTCGATCAAATTGAAGTTGTTATTCACCCCCAGAGCATTGTGCACAGTCTTGTCGAGTGGTGTGATGGCTCCATGATTGCGCAGCTCTCCGAGCCCAGCATGCATCTGCCAATTCAGTACGCATTGACCTATCCAAAGCGCCTTGGGGGAATGAAGCCTTGTTTTGATTTTACCAAATACTCTAAACTGGAATTTGGAGCGCCGGACTTAGAGCGATTTGTTTGTTTGCAGCTCGCATTTGAGGCTGGCCGCATTGGAAGATCAGCCCCATGCTTTATGAATGGAGCAAATGAGGCGTTAGTTGAGCGCTTTTTGCAAGGCGCGATTGGCTGGCACTCCATTGGGGAAAAATTACTTAAACTTATGGAGTGCCATCAGGTGATAGACACCCCAGACCTAGAAACTGTTAAAGGCGTCGACGCTACAGCGCGCGCCCTAGCCAAGGAAATATAACATGCCATTTTACCATCTGCTCTACTTCATTCTTGCTGTACTTGGACTGGGGCTGCTCATCTTTATTCACGAACTTGGACATTACCTGGTAGCCAAAAAGTGTGGAATGCGCATTCAGGTTTTCAGCATTGGTTTTGGAAAGCCTTTTTACAGTTGGAAGCGCGGTGGAGTTAAATGGCAGCTTTGCTATTTTTTGCTTGGTGGCTACGTCAAAATTGCAGGCATGCAAAAAGAGAACAACATCCCGCCTCATAAAGTTAAAGATGGTTTTTACGGCAAAAAACCTGCAGCTAGAATCGCTGTTGCCTTTGCAGGTCCACTTGTAAATATCGTCTTTGCCTTTGTGCTTTTTTCAATCATTTTTCTCATTGGTGGTCGCATCAAACCCTTTAGAGATCACACTCAAATCATCGGTCAGCTCGACCTTAAGTCAGAGCTTTATGAAAAAGGCATTAGGGCAGGGGACCAGATTACAAGCTTTGATGGCAAGCCTTATGGTGGCATTAAAGACATGCAATACATGATGCTCGAGTCTCCATCTACGCCTATAAACGTGCGCGGCGACCAAATCGATTATTTCCAAGATGAACGAAGGCCATTTAACTATAACGTTACGCCTTATCCAGATCCCCGTTTTTTTGACCGTGAAATCAACACCATTGGTATCTTTGCTCCCAGCTCTTACTTAATTTACAATGCAGACAAAGCTCCCATGCCTAAAGACTCTCCCATGCAAAGCTCAGGGATTCAATCTGGTGATCGCATCATTTGGGCAAACGGGCAGCTTATGTTCTCAAATGCTCAATTCGTGCGTGTAATCAACGAGCCCTTTGCTACGCTTTCTGTTAAGCGCGGTTCCAACTATCAGCTCATGCGCACTCCTCTGATGACAATCCGCCAGCTGCGCACTACAAGTAACTTTAAAGGCGAACTCGACGATTGGCACTACAGCTCTAAAATGAAATCTACGCTCAACGACGCCTCATTTATCCCTTACCAGATGAGCGCAAGTGCAACCGTTGAGAAAAGCATACCCTACATCGACGATAGCTCTGTGCAGCAGCAAATGTGGCTTGGAGAGGATGCCCTGCAACCAGGAGACCGTATCCTTGCTGTCAACGGCACACCGATCAACTCCAGCATTCAGCTATTTGCCCAGCTCCAAAAGCGCCAGGCACAGATGATTGTGCAGCGTGGAGATTCACTTGACGCCATTAATTGGAAGCTTGCTGATCAAAGCTTTGAAAAATCAATAGACGCTCAGAATTTAGACCAGATGCTAAAAGCCTTAGCTCGCGGCCAGCGTTTAGAATCCGTTGCCAATCTGCATTTTTTGAGTCCCGTTGAGCCCGTTCCTCGCAAAGACTTTCCCGTTCCAGAAAGCCAGAAAAAAAGGATGGATCATGAGAGCAAACTCCAAGAAGAGCAAATCGCCCAAATAGATAACGAGCAAGAAAAAGAGGAAGCCATGCGCTTGCATCTGGCTTACACCAATCGACTCATGGTTGGCATTCCTCTACTAGATCACGCTGTGATTTACAATCCTGCTCCCTGGACGCTTTTCAGTGAAACATTCTTAGACATTGGCCGCACACTCATTGGCCTTTTCAGTGGTTCCCTTAGCCCCAAATGGGTTTCAGGCCCCGTCGGCATTGTACAGATGTTGCATCGCAGCTGGGGGCTTGGGCTTGGCGAAGCGCTCTTCTGGCTAGCAGTGATTAGCCTTAATCTCGGCATACTCAACCTGCTTCCCATTCCACCCTTTGACGGAGGCCATATAGTCTTTTCGGCCATCGAAGCTGGAAGTGGCAAGCGCATCAGTCAAAAAGCGATGGATCGCATTGCCATCGCCTTCCTGATCCTGATTGCAGGCTTTGCTTTTTATATCACCTTCCACGACGTCCTTCGACTTGTGGGGTTGGCTTAGTTCACCTCTCCAAAATCATCCACAAAGCTGTTGTTACTGCTATCTTCATATCCGGTGTCGGATGGTTCTTCGCCGTCCGAAGTGTAATAACCACTTGCATTACTGCCGAAACTGGTGTTTGCGAAACTTGTATCGGTATCGCTGTCCTCGTTATCATTGAGACTCAAGTCTGGGTTTTTTAATATAGACTTTACTGGCTCAGGAGGAGTTTCAGTGAAAGTGACTTTCTTTTTTTCATTTGTATTTGTTTTGTCATCATCTTCTTCGACTAAGCTTGCAAAGTTAATTGGTTCTTCCAGGGTATCAGTTTCTTCAGTTTGAGTCACTTGCTCTGAAGGGGTTTTTATATTAGTTGGATCCAAATTTGGCAGAATATTTTGCTCTTGATCAGCGCGAGGGCTCGTCTTTTCTTGTTCATTTGATGCGTTTTCAACCTCCTCTTGCTCATGAATTACCTGTTTTGAAGGGGTACCTATCCTACTCATGTTCGAATTTGGTAGAATATTTTGCTCTTGATCAGTGCGGGGGTTCGTCTTTTCTTGTCCATTTAATGTGTTTTTGACTTCCTCCTGCTTATAAGTTTCAGTTATTAATTGAAGATCTGCCGTCTTATTTCGGACATCTAGAGTTGGTTCTGTTAATGCTGCGCTTTCATTCTGGTGTTGTCTAAAGAGTAATTTGAGTATGCCATACGTTGTAATTGTGACGCCTCCTGCTATACCTAAACTCTTTGGGTCGTCTGTGACCTCTTTATTTCTTAAAATGACTCCAGCACCAATTCCAGTACCTATTGCAATCATAGCAAAAGCGATTTCTCTTGGCCATGAACTGCCAGATTTTGCCTGTGGTTTCATGTTTATGTTGTTACTTACTGGTTCTGTCATCTGTTCTCTTTGGTTGTGATTATTGCCTGTAGTTTATGCCTGTTGTTATTTTATTGCAAAAGGAGAGTTTGTTTTTTTTCTTCTTTCATTTAAAGTTCTTATTCAATTAAGATGTCGGTGAAAAACAGACTTAACTAAGGAAAATTACGATGACAATATTTCAAACACCAATCAGTTGGCAAAACCAACTGATTCCAAGCGAAAATAACCTTGCAAGATCATGCGTTGACCGAATTGCTAATCATGTGGAATCTGGCGGATGGGTTAATGGCTTGCAAAGCCGGATCTTAGCGGTCTCTACTCCGGTTATTTTCTCTATCGGAGCTGTCCAAAGCGGAGTAAAATTTGCTTGCCATTTAGGTCTTGCCTTTTCAGGACAAAGCCATCAACTAAAGCAAAGCACAATTGAACTTATCAAGATGATTGGTGCAGTTGTGCTGTCTATTGCGTTGTTTGTTCCGACGACTATTTTTTCATCCGCTTATAGAATTAATGAACAGTTATTTGAGATAAGTACCAAGACAGAAATGACAGCTACACTAGCCTTTAATGGATGCATAAAAACATATGGTGGTTTTGGGCATTTCATCCACCCTAAGCATTGTGTTACTCTCCAATTTAAAAAAGGAGCATTAAATCATCCTTCTGCATTGATACGCCAATTAAACGTTCAAGATGGTTTAAGTTATGATCGACTTGTTATTGATAGCTCCGAAGCTCTTAACTTTGTTAAGAATCACACAGAGCTATTCAATCAAGCTGCAACCGTTGTAATAAAAAATGTTACCCTTGATAAGGTCGATTGGCTGGAAGGACAGTTTTCTAATGTCGCTTGCTTTGACTTTCGAGGGTCCCGTATCAATTGTAAATTAAAGAAACTAGAGGAAAAACACATTGTTGTTACAAATGATTCATGCAACCTTGCTCATCATTTTAACAAGCTTTGTGATTTGAATCTAAAGCTTGATTCGAAAACGGATAATCCCGCAGCAAAACTTGTCGAATGGGTAGATTTTACTGGAAAAAATTATGCTGATGAAGACATTAAAGAGATTTCAAGCAATCTGAAAAAACTTTTCCCTAAAATTAACTACTTAATTTTAGATAAGAACGCGACGATAACAGAACAAGCCTTCCATTATTTAGCTCAATGTGAACTGAGTTCAATAAGATTCAAGGGATGCCCTGAGATCGGTAAAGATCCTGAGGCTTTTAAAACGGGTCTAAACGCACTTGCTAATGATCAATTGCGTCACTTGATTTTTGATGGTCTAGGCACTGAATGCACAAAGATCATTGAGCAGATTAAGAAAAAACATACCCAGCTCAGGGTCTCTTGCATGCACACTTCTTCGAACAGAAGAAGGGCAAGATCAGGAAGCGCGCCACAGAGAAGGGTTTCTTCTGTAGTCTAGGAGCCTCAGTTATGGGTTTATATCACCCGTCTTCAGCCATTTAAGGTGCTATCTTGCACCCTTTTTTGCTCATCCATAGCGCTTGCGGCTATTCTGAAATACAAGCAATCAAAACCCACAACTGAGGTTAGGAACAAAAAAGCCGCTCTAGATTTTAGAGCGGCTTTTTAGAAGCTTAAGATTACTTCGACTCTTCGTCGACGACTTCTTCGACTTCAGCTTCTTCGATGTCGTCTTTGCTCGCTCCCTCTTCTTGAGGAGCAGCGCCTTCAGGAGCTGCTTGCTGTTGCATTGCCTCGCCAATCTTTTGCATTGTAGCGTTGAGCTCGTCAGATGCAGACTTAATTGCAGCAAGATCCTCGCCTTTTAGGGCTTCTTTGACCTTGTCAACCGATCCTTGGATCTGAGAAGCAATGTCTGCTGGG
>JAUILX010000079.1 GCA_030433395.1 Chlamydiia bacterium | reverse complement strand
TCTGTTATGCTGCATGTATCTTCATTATGACGAGGTATTCGCTTTTGCAAAAGCAAAATCCGAAAAATATTATCGTGCGTATGCCAAACTGGATCGGAGATCTAGTGATGGCAACTCCTGTCTTAGCAGATCTGAAAAAGATGTATCCAGATGCTGAGATCACGGCAATGTGTAAAAAGCCGATGGGTGAGTTGCTTGAAAAAGATCCTCATATCGATCAAATTTTTTCTTTTAATCGGCCAACTCGTTTGTGGAGGCGCTTAAGCCATCGCAACGTCATTGAAAAGCTCAGGCAAGGAAAGTTTGACTTGGGTGTTTTGCTCACGAATTCTTTTTCTTCAGCTTGGTGGTTTTGGCAGGGACGCGTGAAAAGGCGCGTTGGATACAAAGCGAATGGGCGTGGTGTTTTGTTAACGGACGCAAAACCATTTCCTGCAGAAAGAAAAAGTCAGCATCTGGTCAAGACCTATCGTGCACTATTGGGAGAGAAAGAAGAAGAGAGACCGAAGCTGTATTTAAGCGATGTTGAAAGGGCTAGTGCATGGAAATTGTTAGAGCGTTTTGGTGTAAAGCCGGGAGATTGCTTAATAGGAATTAATCCTGGGGCTGCATATGGAGAAGCTAAGTGTTGGTTGCCGGAGCGGTTTGCTGAGGTTGCAAAAAAAGTTCTTGAGGATGCTAGGTGTAAAGTCGTGTTTTTTGGCGATGCTGGATCCAAGCCAGTAGTCAATGCCATTTGCAAGGATTTGCCGGAAAGAGCAATTAATTTAGCGGGATTGACAACGCTTAGGGAATTGATGGCAATCATTTCGATTTTGCGCGTTTTTCTTACAAACGATAGCGGACCGATGCATATCGCTGATGCTATAGGGTGTCCTGTGGTGGCGTTATTTGGCTCAACAGATCATGTGGTAACTGGTCCTTACTTAACTGGAAAAGTGATTCGTAAAGATGTCGCTTGTTCGCCTTGTTTTAAGCGAACGTGTCCTATCGATTTTCGCTGTATGAAGCGAATTGAATGTGAAGAGGTTATTAAAGCTATAAAGGATAAATTATGGGAGTGATTAAAGAGGTCGTTGATTTTTTTCGACCTAATCCATTGGATGCCATGCTCGAGCATGTAAAAAGGAAAAATGAGCGCCGGCTGCTTCTGGTTTGGAACAGAGGACTGGGAGACATTGCTCTGGGATTATATGCAATGGTCTATCGCATAAAAGAGTTAATTCCTGAAGCTGATATCACCTTTTTAACCAGGCCTGACTTAAAAGACGGGTTTGAGCTTTTAGGCGATGTGCACGTTTTAGTTGGACAAAGCTGGGAAAGGGGCGGTGTGATAGACATTGATAGCACGCTTTCAGCGCATGAAAAATCACGTGAGGATTTTGATCTTATTATTGAAAAGCCCGATCCGACAAGGTGGACAAAATGGCAGGTCGATGAACTTGTACCAAAGCTAACTTGGAAGGCAAAATGGGATCAACTGATCGAGCCTTTTAAATTAAGTCCAGATAGGGAATATATTGGGGTTCATTTACAAACAGAAACGGATAATTTTTACGGCTATGAGAAGAACTGGCCACTCAAATCGTGGTATGAACTGTGCAAGCATTTGACAGAAGAAAAAAATAAAAAAGTGATTCTCTTTGGTCTAACTTCAGAGCCTGCTTTTGAAATGGACGGCGTGGTGGATCTGCGAGGAAAAACGAACTTGTTTGAAATGCTTTCAATTGTGAAGAATTCCCTTTCTTGTCTGATTGTGCCAGACTCTGGGATTTTATCGATTGCCTATTACTTAGATGTGAATTTTCCGCTGAAGCTGATTTCACTATGGTCAGATCCACGTCAAGGCGTGCTGAAGCAAAACGTTTCTTCGCCAAACCGGGAACTAGTGCACATTCCTTTGATTGGGCGAGATGAGTGTGTCAAGAACATATGCATCAAAAAAGTTTTGCAAGCAATCGAGTGCTGATCATGTTTCCAGTGACCAAGGTCGAAGAAAATCCGATTGATTTCAAGAAGGCACAAGCAGCTTTTGCTAATGGGGAAGTGGGCTGTGTCATTTTAGCAGGGGGCATGGGCACTCGTTTGGGTTTTGATGGCCCAAAGGGATGTCTTCAGGTGCCAAGTTATAAAAAAACACTTTTTGAGATCCTTTTAGATAAAGCCGAAAAAATGCCCGTTGCAGTGATGGTATCACCACAAAACCACCAGAAAATAAAAGATGCGTTGAAGGGAAAAGATTGTGAGCTTTTCCTTCAAGAGGAGCGACCATTTCTAGACTCGGATAAAAAAGAAGTTTCAAGAATGAGTGGGCCTGATGGGAATGGTGGTGCCTTCAAGGTGATGCATGATGCAGGTATTTTTAAAGATTGGGAGCAAAAAGGTGTGCGTTATGTCGTTGTTATTCCAATTGACAACCCCAAGGCAGCGCCACGCAATTTGCTGCAAGTGGAAACGTTAATTCAATCGGGTGCAGAGCTTGTTGTAACAGCTGTTGAGGCTGGAAAAGAAATGGGGATCTTAGTGTGCAATGAAAAACAGCTCCATGTTATGGAATATAGTGAAGAGCCAGTAGATGGTCAGTATGCCTATTCAGGGATGTTTGCGTGCACAATTGACTTTGCTTTTTCAAGCGCTGCGCGCACATCACAACTTCCATGGCATTTGGCTAAAAAAGTTATTAATCAAAAAGAGATTTGGAAACAGGAGCGGTTCATTTTTGATTTGTTTCCTCTTGCTAAATCTTATAGAATCATATTTCAACCACGCAATGAATGCTTTGCGCCTATTAAATATAAAGAGGACATCATATGAAAATTGCTTACCTTGGCGCAGGGGCCTGGGGCTATACCTTGGCCAATTTGTTAGCTTCGAATGGACATGAAGTCATTCAATGGGACATCAACGAAGAGCTAACTAAAAACTTGCAGCAAAGCCGTGTGCATCCAAAACTATCAGAGCTAAAAGCTCATAACGGTATTTTATTCACAAGCGATTTCAATCTAGCCTTAAAAGATGCTGATTTGATCGTGGAGTCTGTGACATCACAAGGAATGCGTCCAGTATTTGAAAGACTGAAAAAAGAAGACAAGATTCATTGCCCGATTGTTCTGACATCTAAAGGGATTGAGCAGGGAAGCGGTTTGCTATTAACAGAGGTTGCAGCCCAGGTTTTGGGTGATGAGCTCAAATCATTTGTCTGCTGTATTAGCGGGCCAAGTTTAGCTGCGGAAGTGCTTAAAAAAATGCCGACATCTGTTGTTTGTTCATCATACAATCCCGAACATGTTTCAATCGTCATCGATGCATTTACAACCGATTATTTCCGTGTTTACCCCAACCACGATATGGCAGGCGTTTCGTTTGGAGGTGCGATGAAAAACATCATTGCAATTGCTTGTGGCATCTCTGATGGATTGGGATTTGGAGATAATACAAAAGCAGCATTGATGACTCGAGGTTTGCATGAAATTCGTAAACTATCAACTGTTAAAGGATGCTTGCCAGAAACAATCCATGGATTATCAGGAATGGGCGACTTGTGTGTCACCTGTTTGTCGACTTTGAGTCGCAACCATAAATTTGGGAGTCTCATCGCAAAAGGATTGTCTCCAGACGATGCAAAAAAAGAGGTCGGTATGGTTGTTGAAGGAGCTTTTACCTGCGTGGCGGCCCTGCAGTTGGGCGAAAAACATGATATTCCACTCCCCATTACAGAGGCTGTGTTTAATGTATTAAATAAAGGAGTGAGTCCGCTTGATGCCGTCAAAGAGCTGCTTACAAGGCCTGTAAAACAAGAGCATAAATGAGCTTAGAAGGTCAAAAAGTTATTTCAGCCGCTGAAATGGCGCGTGTTGAAAAAGCTTCTATTGGGGCTGACGCCTCTGCAGATGCCTACATGCAAAAAGCTGGCAAAGCCATTGCTGATCATGTAAAAACCTTCAAAATTGATCAGATCACACTGTTAGTTGGAAAGGGAAATAATGGTGGTGACGCTTTTGTTGCAGGGTGCAATTTACTCGAGCAGAAATGCACAGTGCATGCGTTGACCTGTTTTGACAAACGCACTTGTAGCCCCTTATGCCAAAAATACTGGCAGCGATTTTTAGAGCTTGGCGGGGTTATTGTTAACGCAGTGCCAACAAAAGGACTGATCTTAGATGGATTACTTGGAACTGGTTTTACTGGAAAGGTCACCGATCCAATAGCAAGCGTGATCAAGGCGGCAAACGCATCTGAGTTGCCAATCGTTTCTATCGATATCCCCTCTGGGCTTTGTGGTAATACAGGTGAAGTTGGCGGTAACGCCATTGTTGCTGATTACACATGCTTTCTTGGTATGCCAAAAGTGGGTTTTTTTCTCGGTGAGGGGATGAATCATACAGGAGCTTTGGCTGGTTGCGATTTTGGATTGCCAGCAAACTTTGCAGATAATGCCAAAGCTGAAGGGTATTTGCTGGATGAGGCCTTTTTGCCAAGTTTATTGCCGCCGATGAAGCGCACACGTCACAAATATGAGGCGGGATACATTGTGGCTTTGGCAGGTTCCCCTGGCATGCCAGGTGCTGCCATGATGTCGTGTATGGCAGCCTATCGCACAGGTGCTGGGATTATCCGATTGTTTCACCCAGAGTGTATGGATGGCGAATTTGCATCTGGGCCCAAAGAACTTGTGCGCTCCACATGGACTGCTCAAAATATTGATTTGTTATTACAAGAGAAAAAGCGGGCGAAGGCTTTGCTCATTGGCCCTGGTTTAGGGCGAACACAAGAAGCTGGCGATGTCATGGGTAAACTCATTGATGACTTGGATGTGCCAAGTGTCATTGACGCTGATGGCCTTTATTGGCTGGCAAGGAAAAAGCGCAGCTTTTCCACTTCCGTCATCTTAACTCCTCACTTTAAAGAGATAAAAGAGCTGCTAGGAAAAGAGCCAAGCCATCAAGCTTGTCAGCTTTATTCCAACGAAACCAATGCAACAGTTGTGCTTAAAGGTGCTCCATCCTGGATCTTCCATCCCAATAGCGCTCCACTGATCATGGATCGCGGCTGCCCAGGCCTTGCAACCGCTGGCACTGGCGATGTGCTCACAGGAATAATAGCGGCGCTTTTAGCTCAAGGGTTAAAGGGTCGAGAAGCTGCCAGTCTTGGAACATGGCTCCATGCTCTTTGCGGGGAGCTTGTCTCTTTAGACAAAACTGACTACGGCATGGTAGCTACAGATCTGATTGATGCCCTTCCAGACGTTCTGGCTGAGATTTTATCAGAATAATT
>JAUILX010000078.1 GCA_030433395.1 Chlamydiia bacterium | reverse complement strand
GGAGATTATGCCAAGTAAACGAAAAAGTCAAGATGCATTTATTGTGCTTAACGATCGCGGACTTCACACGCGCCCGTCTACAGAGCTTGTGAAATGTGCAGCGCGCTTTAAATCGCAGGTGACTCTTTACTATCATGACTTGAGTGTAAATGCAAAATCGCTTTTAGGCATTTTAATGTTAGCGGCATCTCGAGGGGCAAAGATCCGTATTGAAGCAGACGGTGAAGATGCCGAAGAGGCCATTAAAGCCATTTTGCTTTTGGCAAAAAAACGCTTCAATATCCGTTACTGATTGTGGATAGCGCACAGCAAAAGAAAAATGCGGGCATGCGCGCTGCAAAGCTCATTGAGCCTGGAATGCGAGTTGGGCTTGGCACAGGCTCTACAGTTATCTATTTTGTTGAGGCGCTTATTGAGCGCTGCCGTGGGGGACTTGAAATACAGGCGGTAGCTAGCTCAGAAAAAACGCTTGAAATGGCGCGGGCAGGGGGAATACCACTTTTGAAAACGTTTGATGTTTTAGACATCACTGTTGATGGGGCCGATGAAATCGATCCCATGAAGAGAATGATCAAAGGTGGGGGCGGAGCATTGCTCAGAGAAAAAATACTTGCTTTTGCGTCATCTCACATGGTTGTGATTGTTGATGAGAGCAAGTGCGTTGACAAGCTTGGCACTGCAAAGCTGCCGTTGGAGGTTTTGCCCTTTGGGCATCTTGCAACAGCAAGCAGCATTCCATACAAGGGCGAGTTTCGCAAAAAAGGGAGCGAGTTGTTTATCACAGATAATGGCAACTACATTTACGATCTGCACTTTGCTCAGCCACTCGACGATCCAGAAAGCGTTGATTGCCAGCTTCGGTCAATTCCAGGAGTGTTAGAAACCGGCTTTTTCTTTGAGCTTGCAAACGAGCTAATTGTAGGGGTTTCATGACAGACACATTTGTTCCGCTCAGCTTAAACAAAATTATGCAGGCGCATACATATACGGTTTTTGTGCTCAAAGGCGATGATAAACGCTTTGCAATTTATACAACTCCCGGAATCGGAAAAACGATGCAAAAAACATTAAATGGTCAAAAATCTGTAAGGCCATCGACTCATCATCTGATGCAGTCTGTTTTTAAAGCGCTTAAAATTAAAATCCAGCAAGTTGTTATTTGGGATGTGCATGATACAATTTACACCGCGCGCCTATTTTTGGAGCAAGAGGGCGCTGGGCAAAAACAGATGCTTGAAATCGATGCAAGGCCAAGTGATTGTCTAGCTTTGGCGATGATGCATCATGCTCCAATTTTGTGTCGCAGCCAAGTATTAGAAAAAGTGATTTGTGTAGAGGACTAAAAATGGAAAAGATGGCGCCAGAAAGCGAGAAAATCAAGCGGGCTCGCGAAAAGCTCAAAAGAAAGCTCACAAAGCTGGATGCGCAGGTCAACAAAGCTGCGCTCATGCGAAAAAATCGGGAAATACACCGATGGATTGAGCGTCATGCAGGCTCTCGCATCACCCTTCAAAATAAATCCATAGCCCTTTTTAATGAAAACAAATCCCCAGCCAAGCTCAGTCGCAAGGTCGAAGGGGTAGCTGCGACTCTTCAAGAGCTTCTAAAGCAAGCTTAAATCAGCGCTTGCTGGTTAAATCATCCTTTGATAAACTTTCGAGTAGTTTTAAATGGAAATCTAAAATGATCCAAGAAAGTTTGGGTAGTGTGAGTAGTGTCAATAACAAAGAGAGCCGTTAAATGAGTGAGCATTTGCTCGATGTGCTGAAAAAGCGCGGTTTTATCGATGCGCTCGCAGGTGAGGAGCTTTACAAGCATCTGAAAAGCCCGCGCAAAATTTATATTGGATTTGATCCTACTGCTGATAGCTTGCACCTTGGCAATCTTGTCGGGATTATTGCTTTAAAGTGGTGCGAAAAATTTGGTCACACTCCCGTTGTGTTGCTCGGAGGTGGCACAGGCAAAATTGGCGATCCCTCTGGCAAAGATAAAGAGCGACCACTACTACAGTTTGCAGAAATTGATGCTAACGTTCAAGCCATTGAAAGACAATTTACAAAATGTTTAGATAAGCCCCTTGTTTGTAATAATGATGAGTGGTTATCAGGATACGGATTGATTGCATTCTTGCGTGATGTTGGCAAACATTTTCGCATGGGGCCAATGCTTTCAAAAGAAAGCGTTCGCCTTAGATTGAACTCTGAAGAGGGGATGAGTCTGACTGAATTTAGCTATCAGGTGCTTCAGGGATATGACTTTTATCATTTGTTTAAACACCATCAGGTAAGTGTTCAAATGGGTGGATCTGATCAATGGGGCAATATCGTTGCTGGTATTGATCTAACCCGTAAGGTTTGCCAAGAATCAGTTTTTGGCTGCACATTTCCGCTGCTTGTTCGAAGCGATGGAAAGAAGTTTGGGAAAAGCGAAAGTGGAGCTATTTGGCTTTGCAGTGAAAAAGTGTCTCCTTACAAGTTTTACCAATACCTTTACAGCATGCCCGATGCTGATGTTGGTAAACTGATGAGGCTTTTAACTTTTATGGATCTTGATGAGATCAAAGATTATGAGAGAGGTGAAGGCGAGCCGAATAGAGCGCAGAAGCGTCTTGCAGAAGAGGTGACGCGGTTTGTGCATGGAGAAGAGGGGCTAGAAGCTGCAATGGCTGTTACGCAAGTGGTAGCGCCTGGTAGCAGTGCCGATCTAAGTGTTGAGGCAATTGAAGCAATTGCAAGCGATATGCCGAGTGCCCATTTTACCAAAGATGAAGCCCTCAACGTAAAAATTGTAAAATTGATTGCAAAAGCTGGATTTTTGTCTAGCCGAAGCGAGGTAACAAGGCTCATCGAAGGTGGCGGCGCTTATCTCAACAATCAAAAACTAACCGATCCCGCTGCTGTCTTGCAGCTAACCGACTTGATTGGCGATCGCTATTGTATTTTTGGCGCAGGAAAAAAGCGCAAATTACTCATGGTGATTGAATCTTAAAAAACACATCCAGACCTTGATCTGGAGTGAAAAAATAATGAATAAGAAAAAAGTACTTGCTTGAAAATCAACATCTTCCAACAATGGGGATAAGAGAAAAAGTTGTTTGAAGAGCTTTAAGGAGTGAAAAACTATGACGACCGTAACCAAAAAAAGACTAATACAAAAGATTTCGCAAAAAACTGGACTTCACCCAAATGAAGTTCGCAATGTTGTGCAGCAATTTCTAGATGATATTACTGATACACTTGCATCGGGTGATCGTTTAGAATTTCGTGATTTTGGTGTATTTGAAATTGTAACGCGCAAGCAAAAGATTGGACGCAACCCAAAAAATGCTCACGTGCCTATCGTCATTCCAGAACGTAAAGCAGTTAAGTTCACACCCGGTAAGAAAATGAAAGAACTTGTCGAAGAGCAAAAAAGTCCAGGTAGCACGCCTCAGCAAGAGCATACCTCGTACACAATGTAATGACCATGCAGCTATCGCTTTTAGCTGATCAGATCATCGATGAGCGCCTAAAAAATCCTGAAAGTGACTTTAAGGCGTGGCGCTCAAAAGTAGAGACTGTTGATGAGTCACAGCTTGCAAAGGCGTATGTTGCACTCATTGGCGTCTTGCAGAAAAAATCTGTAGATCTCAAGCCCATTTTTACAAAAGCGGGCGCTCCTCTGCTCTCTTTAGGACTCGATCATCCAGAGCAGGCTCTCTGTCATCCAGCGAAAGGATTAGAGCTTGCCACACTTTGGCAGCTGATTGGATATCTTGGAAAAGATTCTAACCTCTTTCAAGCGGGCGTTAACGCAGAACAGTTCATCCGATCTTTTACTGATTCCTATAAGCGCCCATTTACTGGTATCTGGACTCAAGAAGGAGATGTAAAAACCTACACTCCATCGCCATCAATTCTCAAACTACTAAAAAGTTGTGATATCAAAAAACAGCCCGAATTGATGCGATGCTCTGATCCAGAGCTAGGGTGCGCATTGCATCATGGAAAAGATATGAGTCTTGCCTTAACTGTAACAGGATGGGGAAGCGGAATTGGAAGTCTTATGCGGCGTGATGCGGGTATCATTGCAATGGGCCCACAAGCTGCGCCGTTTGAAGATGCATCTCGATTTGGAATCCATTTTACACCTGCCGTACTTGGCGATGTTAGTAAACATAAAGCGTTGCCTGGTGTGCGTATCGATGAGCGAGGCGATCTATTTACATTCAATGGGTGGACACGATCAGTTATTGATAACAATCACCTTTGGTGCCACATATCTGCGCAACTCGATAAAGTGCTAGATTTAAAAATGCAATTCTTAGATCTTAAAGGAACTGAGATAAGCATTGCTATGGCTGTGAAAGCAGATGCCATTCGCGTTGGCGAAAATCTTGAAGTAATGGCAGGCTCGCTAAAACAATATCGAGGAGATGTTGCACCCGTTGCCTTAGAGGGAAAAAAATCTCAGCTGGTGATGCTTCCCAAAGGTGGCAGCCAAATGCGTATCGTACCTCTTGCCGGCGATGACAGCTGCTGGCAAGCAGATTTTTTAATTCTCTATCTCCTTGATAGAGATAGAGCAGAGATCAGCTGGACTATAAACTAAATTTTATAGTTCCAGCAGCGTTGAAAATTAAGTCAAAATATGGGAGAATAGAAGACATGAAACGAACAAAAAGATTTTTACTTATTCTTGTTGCCATCGGGGCTGTCTTAGGGTCGGCGACTCTAATGAAAAAAAGACCAGAATCCACTCTAGCTATTGAGGCTGAGGAAGTTTGTGAGCCCATTGCCTTGGCAGATGAAGAAGCAGTAAGAGTTGATCGCATTCATGAGTTTTTCACCACAGGCATCAATAAGCTCCCTATTGTCAAAACCGTCAGCTATAGCCCACGTGTCGATTGGCTGGAGGGACGCGCTGCTTGGATTGCCGATTACGCCTCATTCTTTGGTACCTCACGCCATTTTATCGCACGAAGCCTCAACGGAAAAGCTGATTATTTAACGCAAAAAGTGTCTCATGGCGATCGTTTCAACGTTCTTAATCCCGATAAAAATTTTGAATTCTATCTAAAAGTCGATCTTTCAAAATGCGAGATGCATTTTTACTACACAGATCTTGATACAGGCGAAAAAACCCTTTTAAAGACCTATCAAGTTGGTCTTGGGCGCGCTGATCCAACATCACCTAGCGGCTATCTCACTCCAACTGGCAGATACACCCTTGGTGAAAAAGTGGGTATTTATAAGCCAGGGGCTACCGGTCTTTTTCAAGAGAATGAAGCAGAAATGATTCAAATTTTTGGGACGCG
>JAUILX010000077.1 GCA_030433395.1 Chlamydiia bacterium | reverse complement strand
AAAATGTCTTACCGCTTTCGATCTTTCCCATCAGCTCATCAATGCGCTTTTTTTCATTGAATTGGTGGTAACTTATCAAGGGCTTGTCTATTTCATGAGCATTAAGTAAAATTTTGCTATGACGGGTATCTTCACAAAGAATACAGTCGCATTCTTTCAAGGCCTCCAAAGCGCGCTGTGAAATATCTTTTAGATTACCAATCGGAGTCGATACAAGAGTTAACATAAGGTGGCACCCAGATTCGAACTGGGGATCAGGGCTTTGCAGGCCCATGCCTTACCGCTTGGCCATGCCACCAAAAGAAGCTCATTATAGACGGATATGAAATGAGAAGTCAAGCTCTCAAAATTAGTAGACGCGCTCCCAATGGCTTAACTTAGGATTTTCCTTGTTTTCGATATGGCGGATTGAAATTGTTTCTTCAAAGCCAAAATTATAAGAGTCTTTATAGCCTTCAAGGGTAACATTTTTCTTAGCTACAAATTTTGCGAAAAGCAGAATTTCACTAAATCCAGTGTATTCGCTTGAGTCGGTTAAAGAGGATAGGTAGCGATCTTTGATATCGCTAGATGCAGGATCAAGCTCATGCCTTTCGCAATAATCTCTTTGAGCTTCATCAAAAAGTAGTTGAGCCTTTTCATCTTCGATGGGTTTTTGCAGGGCTTCTTGTAATAGTACTTTTGGATTACCATTTATCCATCTATATTGAGGTGTGTTTCCAACTAAAGTAACCTCTCCAAAAGCGTGTAGACCGCAGTTACCATCTCCATAGGTTGGAATAATTGATCGAGGTTTAGTCTCTTGCGGACTATTGGAAGCTTCGGCGTCTGCAAAGAAGGCTTTGACATCGAAATTGTCTTTTGTCATATTTTTATAAAATCTTAAGACGATCTGCTCTGTTTCGCTTGAGTTTTGTGTATGTGCAGATTCATTTCTATAGGTCTTCCTATACATATCGCGTACATGTCTTCTAAAATGTAATTTCAATTTAGAGATCAATATTTCACGTTGTTCGTTTTTAGATTGTAAGGGATCAAAGAAGTAGGCTATACCCTTGTTTCTATCTAGAATAAGGGAAGAGGTTTTGTTCTTATATTGAAATGTAATAAAGATTTTGTCGTAGTTTGCTCGCTTCACCTCTCTAAAGTTTGGAGTAGAAGCTTCAGTGAATAGTAGGTGCTTAAAGCGGGGGTTTGAGCCAATGGCTTCTTGGGCTTCTTTTTCAAACTGAGTGGGTGGCGTATTGATCGTGGGTTTTGAAGGTGGAGCTTTAAAGGGGGCATTCGGTAGCGTTTGAAAGTTTTCGTCATTGATCTTGAAGGTTTGATTGGCAAGATCGAAGGTGATCTTTGCTACACCGAGCATTTTGGGATCAAGAGATTGCTCAGCTTTATGAATATCAGAGAGTAAGTTTGTAAACTCATGAGGGTGCACGGGGACCGATTGACCTTGGGGGTCAATCAGCCTATATAAAGAATCGCCTTCAATAAAGACTGACTGTTTATAGTAGTTGCTATCGTTGTTTACTTTTAAAGTCTCTGCCATAATGTAAGTATTATAACATAATTATGTTATTTTGTCAAATTTTGATTATTCTGCAAGCTGTTGATAGTGAGTCTTCTTGAAGTAAAATCTAAGGTGTGGTTTTATGAAAAGATGTATCCAGGAAAAGAAGAAGATATTGCAACTCTATTAAGATTAAGCGGTTTAAAGATATCCTCATATGCCATCGATAGTAGGCTTTGCCAGATGAAAAGTTGTTTTTTTGCCCTTCCAGGCAGACAAACGGATGGAACCCAGTTTTTATCAGAAGTTGCTGATTTAGGGGGAGTTGCAGCTATTGTTCCAGACAATTATCAAGGGCCTGATTTTGGTCTGCAGATCAGGCGTGTCGCTGATGTGAAGCAAACCTTGCGTCATGTTGCTGCGCGTCTCTATTTGTCTAGGCGTACCTGCGTTATCGGTGTCACCGGATCTGTGGGCAAAACCACTATCAAAGAATTTACCGCCACTGTTTTGGGCGGTGCTTATAGATCGCCTGGCAGCTATAATAGCCAGCTCACTTTGCCATTATGTGTTTTGAATTGTCCTGAAGATGCAAAGCTTGCAGTTTTGGAGTATGGAATGAGTCGTAAGGGTGAAATGCAAAAGCTTGTGGATCTTGCCCCGCCTGATATTGGAATTGTGGGTCCGATTGCCTATTCACATGCTGAGAGTTTTGATAGTTTGGCTGAGATTGCTGAAGAGAAGCTTAAGTTGCTGCAAGATGCTCGATTAAAAGTGGTGCATTCTACTACAGGGGCTGATGGTGTGATTTACGATCACGAGCCAATGGCTTTTCGGTTGCCTTTTGAAGCTCCCCATTTGGTGGAAAATGCAAAAGCGGCCGTTTGTATAGCACGTTTTTTGGGTTTGTGCGATGATCAGATTCAAGCTGGCCTTGATAAAATTCAAGTTGTTGAAAGGCGGGGAACGGTCACTGAATATGAAGGTGTCACTTATTATAACGATAGCTATAATGCCAATGTGACCTCGTTTAAAGCAGCTTTAGCTGCATGTCCAAAGAAAAAACGGCAGATTGCAGTTGTCGGGTCAATGGGGGAGTTGGGTAAGTTTTCCCAAAGCTGTCATCGGCAGTTAGGTGCTCTGCTAAAAGGGATTGATGAGGTGCTTTGTATTGGTAAAGAGTGTCAGGTTATTTGCGAGATACTCGGGGCCAAGGCTAAGTATTTTGATGAATTTGATGCGTTAAAGCTCAAGCTGCAAAGCATGGTGCAAGAAGGAGATGTGGTGTTAATTAAAGGATCGAATGTCCATCAGTTATGGAGACTGATTCCATGATTGTATTTCTAATGGATTGGCTGCAAAATTTTACACATATCCCAGCTGTTTTTGGCTATGTCTCAACGCGTATGATTTTAGCTGTGCTCACTCCGCTACTTCTTGTTATTTTGATCGGCCCCAAATTCATTCAAAAACTCTATGAGATGAAAGTCGGGCAGGCGATTCGTATTGAAGATTGCCCAACGCTTGCCAAACTTCATCAGAAGAAAAAAATGACACCCACAATGGGTGGTCTTTTGATGCTTGCGGGTATTTTACTTGCAGCTATTTTATGGATGGATTGGCGCTGCTCAAACACGTGGATTTTGACTTTTTCTCTTCTGTGGATGGGAGGGATTGGTGTAATTGATGATTTGCTTAAACTCAAATTTAAACACCCTGAAGGTTTGGTAGGGCGCAAAAAGTTTGCTTTGCAAGCGGTTTTTGCCCTGTGTCTTTGCTCTTATATTTATACACAAGGATCACCTATTATGGGTGATTATTTTGTGCCTTTTAAGAAGGGGGTATTGTTCTCACTAAATGGATGGTGGCTGATCCTTGCCGGATTTATCACCGTATTTGTCATTGTGGGCTGCTCAAACGCTGTGAATTTGACCGATGGTTTAGATGGCCTTGCAGCAGGAACGATTTTGCCCGTAGCACTGGTGCTAGCTATTTTTGCGTTTTTATCGAATCATTTGATTCTGGCGCGCTATCTCAATATCCTTCATCTCGAAGGAAGTGGTGAAATTTCAATTTTCTTGTGTGCAATTGCAGGAGCCTCCTTGGGATTCCTTTGGTATAATGGTTATCCTGCCCAAGTTTTTATGGGGGATACTGGTTCTCTTGCCATGGGAGGAATGCTTGGCGTGGCTGCAGTATTGCTTAGAAGAGAGGGCTTGTTGGCTTTAGTGGGCGCCATTTTTGTTGCCGAGGCACTTTCTGTGATTTTGCAAGTGGGTAGTTATAAGTTGCGCAATAAAAAGCGGATTTTTTTGTGTACACCTTTACACCATCATTTTGAATATAAGGGATGGCCTGAGAATAAGGTGGTGCTGCGTTTTTGGCTGGTTGGTCTTGTGCTTGCAGCTATTGGTTTGGCAACGTTAAAGTTTCAGTGATATGCATATACGAGTATTAGGAGAGGGGCGCAGCGCGGCTGCGGCCAAGTGTTTGGCGCAAGCAAAGGGGTATACCCTTGCTGGCGAGCATGAGCTGTGTGATTTGGTGGTTTTATCACCGGGTATTCCACTATCAGATGATTGTGTGGCGTCATATCGAAGGGCTAGGGTGCCTGTTATCGGCGAGATGGAATTTGGGCTGCGTCATTTGCGAAAAAGAGCTATTGGAGTTACTGGTACCAATGGAAAGACGACAACGGTAGCGCTTTGTGAGTATATGTTCAAGGCTGCGGGGCAGAAGGCTTTGGCCTGTGGAAATAATGGGTATGCACTTTGCCAAGCGCTGGTTGATCATCCAGAGGATGTCGATATTTTTGTTATCGAGATGAGCTCTTATCAATTAGAGACAGCTTCAAGTCGCGTGCTCGATGCTGCTGTTATTTTAAATGTTACACCCGATCATTTGGATCGGTATGCTTCTTTTGAGGACTATCGAGCTGCAAAGATGCGTATTGCCCACTTGGTTAAACTGGGCGGGCAATTTTATCAAGACATTGGTATTGAAGAGGCGGCACTTTGTTTAACTGGATTGGATAGAAAGTACATTGAAGGGTTTAAGCTGCCGGAGCATCGATTGGAGTTTGTAAAAGAGGCGCGGGGCATTAAATTTGTGAATGATAGCAAAGGCACAAATATTGAGTCTGTAATCCATGCGGTAAAAACGCTTGACGGGCCGCTAATTTTGCTTGCTGGCGGTCTTGCGAAGGGTGGTGATTTTACGAAATGGGCTCATATTTTTCAGGGGCGAGTGAAAAAAATATACGTTTTTGGCCAAGCGGCAGATGCAATTGATAAGGCTCTAAGAATGGGTTTTGCTGTTGAAAAAGTTAAAGATTTAAAAGAAGCAACAAAAAAGGCCTTTCATAAAGCAAGCGTTGGTGATACGATCGTGTTATCGCCTGGATGCTCAAGCTTTGATCAGTTCCGAGATTTTGAGCAAAGAGGCGAAGTGTTTAAACAATGCGCCGAGGAGTTTAGCGATGAATCGTAAAGATACCATCATCATTGCAGTATTGATTAATGCGGGATTACTCGTAGTTTTATTTGCGAGTGCCTTGCGCACTGATGCGCCGAGTAAGGCACCTGCTGCAGTGGCTAAAACCCCGCAGAAATGTGAAATTGAAATGCCAAAGCGTGAGCTAAAGCGTGCTGAGCCAGCCCCGAAACCATTAGCGCCAGTGGCAGTTGCTAAAGCTGAAGTGCCTGTAGCAAAGCCAGCAGCTAAACCTAAACCTGCTGTGGCCAAAAAGCCAAAGATGACAACTGTTGTAGTACAGTCTGGCGATGCCTTAGAAAAGATTGCAAGACGCCATGGCGTTACCGTGAAGGAAATTATGGCTGCAAATCACTTAAAATCGGC
>JAUILX010000076.1 GCA_030433395.1 Chlamydiia bacterium | reverse complement strand
AGCTCATTGCTGCGCGCCGCTCAAAAATGAAGCAAATCATTTTTCCACAACAGAATCAGCGCGATTATGATGAGCTGCCAGACTACTTAAAAAAAGGACTCAAGGTGCACTTTGTTGACTACTACGAGGATGTCTTCAAAATCACCTTTGGAAAAACACATGAGAAAAAAACAACTAAGCGAAAGCCAGCTGCGCGTAAAAGTTCAAGAGCTAAAAGCGGCAAATAAAACCATTGCGACAATTAATGGCTCATTTGATCTTTTACACTCGGGGCATTTGCATATTCTATTTGAAGCTGCAAAACAAGCAGATATTCTTATTGTTGCTTTGAATACAGATGCGTCGATAAAGCGGTATAAAGGCGAGCATCGCCCGATCTGCAACCTATATGAGCGCATGGCGATGATTGAAGCGTTAGAATGTGTCGATTATGTCACATCCTTTGACGAAGATACACCCATTGAAACGCTTAAAATCATCCAGCCCAATGTTCACGTCAACGGAGCAGAGTATGGTAAAGACTGTATCGAAGCCCAAGTCGTCAAAGACCATGGAGGGCGCATTCATATTGTTGAGCTTATCCCGGGACTGTCCACTTCAAAACTCATTGAAAGAATTATCCAATGCGTCTGATTGCAACCATTGAAAACTCACAAGAAGCCTACGTTGTTATCACAGCCTTGCAGCATGAAAATATTGAGATCACTTTTGAAGAAACAGCAAAAGGCACACAGATCTGGATTGCTAATGAGGATGATCTCATCCGTGCTAAAGAGATAGCAGAAGAGTATAAGGGCGATCCCAAGGCTGTGCGATTTGCAAAAGCAAGATCTGCTCCACGTGTTGAGCAAATCGATCCGAAGCAGCCAAAAGCAGTGCCAGTGCCTCAGAAAAAACCTGTAATAACCAAGATTGTGATTAGTTTGTGTATCTTGTTCTTTTTTTGGACATGGTTACAAGAAGTCACCGATATGAAAAAAGGTGAAACAAAGCGCGCGCAATTTGAATTCACAGAGCTTGCCTCTGCCATGCTCTACGACTATCCGCAAACCTTCGAGCTCATGCGCACATTCGTAGAAAAATACCCCATCAAAGAGCGCAAAGATATCAGCGCACTTCCAGAGGAAGCCAAGGATCTCTTTCGAAAAGCTGAGCGCACCCCTTATTGGGAAGGTCTGTATGAATGGATGCTTCAGTATCCCAAACCCGATACCCATTTAGATGCGCCCATGTTTGAAAAACTGCGCAAGGGCCAGGCATGGCGCTTGATATCTCCAGTCTTTTTGCACGGCAACATCATTCATATTCTATTCAATATGCTTTGGCTGTGGCTGCTTGGAAAAATGGTTGAAATGCGCATGAAACCAATGCGCTATATTTTGCTCATGTTGATCATTGGAGTGATCAGCAATACAGCCCAATACATCATGAGCGGCCCTTTTTTTATCGGCTATTCTGGAATCATCACAGGTCTTGCTGGGTTTATTTGGATGCGCCAAAAAATAGCCCCTTGGGAAGGGTATCCCTTGCCCCGATCAACGCTGATATTTCTTATGATTTTCGTCTTTGGGATGGGCGCATTAGGAATTGTGAGTTTTATCTTTGAGCGCATGGGACATTCTTTCTTTGCAATGAACTTAGCAAACACAGCCCATATTGTAGGGCTTTTTGTTGGAGCAGGTTTGGCGCGCATTCCATATTTTTCTCGCAGGAGGCGAGCATGAGTGTACGCGATCTCATTATCTTAGGATGTTCGGCTCAACAGCCAACTCGCAAGCGTAACCATGGAGCCTATTTACTTCGCTGGAATGAAAAAGGCTTTTTGTTTGATCCCGGTGAAGGAACGCAGCGGCAATTTATCTATGCCGATGTGGCCCCGCCGACCGTGACGCACATTTTTGTAAGCCACTTCCATGGAGATCACTGTCTTGGCCTTGGGTCGATGCTGATGCGCCTTAACCTTGATAAAGTCACACATCCCATCCATTGCTTTTATCCAGCTTCTGGGAAGAAATACTTCGAGCGTTTGCGCTATGGGACCATGTACCATGAAAATATCAACGTTATTGCACATCCTATTGAAAAAGGTGGCGTGATTTATAGTGAAGAGGGCTTTACGATTGAAGCGCAATTTCTCGATCATGGTGTGGACAATCTCGGTTACCGCCTGACCGAAGACGACCAGCTAAAATTTGATCGAGCCAAGCTCAATAATCACGGCGTCAAAGGCCCGCTGGTGCGCCAATTACAAGAAAATGGCCATGTTGAAATTAATGGCAAAACCATCAAACTTGAAGATGTCAGTTGGGTGCGCCATGGAGATGTTTTTGCGTATGTCATCGATACTCGTCCTTGTAAAGGCGCTATTGATATTGCTCGCGATGCAACCATGCTTTTATGTGAAAGCACATTTCTATCCGATAGCGCAGATCTTGCTAAAAAATACCGCCACATGACAGCAACAGAGGCTGCACAAATCGCTGTCCAAGCCAATGCCAAGCAGCTCATTTTAACCCATTTTTCAGCCCGCTATCTAGACGAAGAGGTCTTTGCTGAGGAAGCGCGCAAGATCTTTCCAAATAGCCACTCGGCTAAAGATCTACGTAGATTCGAATTACTAAAAACCTGAATTCCTCTAGCCTTAAGCAATCTAAACCCAGAGTTCAGGTAAAAAAACTCATAAATGGTCCGAATTTGAGCCTCTAAGGGTAAAAAATCGCATGAAAATTACCCTTATAGGTAAAAAAACAGCTTAAAAATGGCATTGACAGGTAAATTTTACATGATAGAATGGTGTTAAGAGGTAAATATATGCAATATAAACGGTGGTTAGAAAAACGCAAACAACTGAAATCGAGTTACTTTTTATTCGGTCCTCTAGGAACGGGAAAGACCCACTGGATTCAAGAGCAGCATCCTGAGGCTTTATACGTCGATTTACTTAACTCTCAAACCTATCGCAGGCTATTAAATAACCCATCCTTGCTACGATCACTCATTCCTGAGGGGTATGATGATTGGATTATCCTTGATGAAGTTCAAAGAGTGCCAGAGTTGCTCAATGAAGTGCATAGTCTGATTGAGTCTAAGGGGTACAAATTTTGCATGACAGGCTCGAGCGCGCGTAAGCTGCGGGCTAAAGGGACTAATCTTCTAGCTGGCAGGGCTGTCGTCAGAAAAATGCACCCACTGACAGTTCAAGAAATTGGTGAGGATTTTTCATTGACGCATGTACTAAAATATGGATTGCTGCCGGAGACATTTTCTCACCATGATCCTGAAGATTATCTCTCTTCGTATGTATCAACTTACTTAAGTGAAGAAGTAACTCAAGAAGGTGTGGTGCGCCATTTAGATGCATTTTCAAGAGCATTAGAAGCGGCCAGCTATTCCCAAGGGGCTATTCTTAATATTTCTGCAGCAGCACGTGATGCTCATGTGTCGCGTAAAGCCATGGAGGGCTATTTTACAATCTTGGAAGATTTACTTTTAGCAGACAAACTTCCAGTCTTTTCTAAACGTGCAAAACGCAAGCTTATTTCTCACTCGAAGTTCTATTTTTTTGATATTGGGATATTTCGAGCACTGCGCCCTATGGGGCCATTTGATCGTCCTGAAGAGGCAGAAGGCGCTGCTTTAGAAACACTTTTTTATCAGCACCTGCGAGCGCTTAATGATTACCTGCATTTAGATTATAACTTATATTTTTGGCATACACAAACGCAACTTGAAGTGGATTTTGTCCTTTACGGCAGGCTGGGCTTGCACGCATTTGAAATTAAACGATCCAAAAATATTGCTCCCGCAGATCTAAAAGGGTTAAAAGCTTTTGGCAATGACTATCCCGAAGCTAAGCTCTACATTCTATATGGCGGGGCTGATCGTCTCTATTTTGGAAATATTGAAGCCATCCCTTTTAAAGAAGCTCTATACAAACTGCCTGATTTACTAGAATAAGCCAGCGCAAGTTGCGTTAAATAGAAGCGTGAATCTCTTCAACGATGCGAGCTTCTTCTGCAAATCCTACGTAGTTGAGAGGCGCATTACTAGCGCGGCCTTCACTGCGAAGTGACGCCCAACGGCGGTCGTAATTGCGAGGTGACCCTTTATCCCACGATAGAGCGTCTTGCTTGACCTGATCCCAAGCTTGCTGAAATTTCTCTTCATCAAGTTTTGGAACAGATAATCTTACTTGTTTAATCATCTCATCTGGAATGGTCTTAAGTGATGCGTCCTGGCTCATTGTAATGTCAATTTTTGCGCGTAGCTGAGCTACACGCGTGAATAACGTGCCCCAGTAGTAATCATCGTTTTTTAGACAATGAATTCCCACTGCAAGTAGCCCAACAGGGTTGTATGTGCTTGGATCTTTTAAGACTTTTTCTGCTAAGTAGATGCGGTAATCGGGCCGAATGCCTTTTTCAGTGAGCCCATTAAAAGCTTCGATAGAATCTTTGACATTAATAAATGCATACTCGCCCGTTGGCTTGCTTTTAACCGCCGGGGCAAAACAACATGTTTTATCATTACCCATGCAGCCGCACAGCAAAATCAATCCAAAAGCCCAAAACTTTTTCATACAAAACCTCCGATTAAGCCAAAGTATATCAAAGGCTAAGAATATTCCGAAGTGTATTCTTTTGCTCGAAAAGTTGCTTGAGTTCTTTTATACCGAATGGAACTCAAAAATCGGTTGGGCAACGCGAAAGCTTTCGAAATTTGCTGATCTTAAGTAACCTAATATTAAAAATATGAGGGCACTTAAGATCGACGAATCGCGGTGCTTTGGCGCCGCCGAAAACCCGATTTTTGAGTTCCATTCGGTATATGCTGCTGGCGCGACAAAAGCGAGAGGATTGGGATTATTCAGAGTCACTTCAGGAAAGTCGTTTATTATGATTGGTGTCTGTTGATGTTTTTTATTGGGCTGGGGAGTTTCGATCGTTCTTTTGAGATATGTGTAGGATTCGAGAATTACGGTGATGATAAATAAAATAAGCTCCTCTTTTATATTTTCTAAAGCAAGACTAAAATAAGTAAATCTTGATGTAGGACCTGGTACTGGTTGGGGCTCTTTGAGGTCTTCTTTTAGCCAAGCTTGATTGAAAAGATGGTCAAAATTTTGTTCGGTATAAGGTGCTGGTGTGGGAATAGGGCCGTATGCAAGAGATGGGTTGATATTGATTTCAATGCTTGGTGGTGTAACCATGATCAGTGGAACAATTCGCTCAATTTTAGTTGGTTGAACAGGGGGCTTTTGCTGAACTTTAGGGCTTTCTAGCTTTAGGTCGTTGATCCAATCGCTCATATGCTCGATGTCATGCCTTAACTGCTCTTTAAAGGGGCTTGGAATTTCAGGTGCAGGACCCTTTACGGCTCGTTCAACCCGGTCCAT
>JAUILX010000233.1 GCA_030433395.1 Chlamydiia bacterium | reverse complement strand
GCGCGGCACTATGCAAGGATCAAAAGCTTTTGCAGCACGGCAAAAAAGCACGGCTTGTCTGCCTATGAAGAGTTGCTCAACGCTTGGCGGGGCGAGTCGTTCCTTCGCAGCTACGCTGCCGCAGGAAACCCTACCTAAATAGTTACGATTTTTTTTGTATTCATCGCAAATGCGGTAACTGTACAAAAAAGCCAATCTCCATTATTCGTTAAAAATGATGTACTTGTCATCATTAACGAACGACCAGTAACATTAAGGGCGGGAACACCTGTCGTTGTTGAAGCAATTCAAACTTATAGTTCAAAAAATTTGAACGTTGGACAAAGTTTGAGTGTACGAGTCAAGTTTAATATTGTGCAAGACAAACAGACCCTTGTTGCAGCGGGTGCATTAGGTACAGCTAATATAAGCAAATTGGAAAAACCAGGAATTTTCGGAAAACCAGGCAAAATGGAGCTGCAAATACAAAGTGTACAAGCAGTTGACGGACAGCAGGTTCTTGTCTCAGGGATACCATTAGTTCTTGAAGGTCAAAACAAGAGAGCCTTAGCGTGGGGAATTGGAATAGGTGCGGGCTTGATCACAGCTGGAATTGGCTTAGCCATAGGATTTTTCATCAAGGGTAAAGATGCTGAATTCAATGCAGGAACAAACATAAACTCTTCTGTTGCTTCCGATATGGAAATTGAAGTAAATTAAGCTTCATTGCCGTACACTTTTAGCTCTGCAAAAAGTTCATTGAAAGTTTGGAAAGAGAGACAGAAAAAATAAGGGTTTTCTGAGATTTTAAAATCTTTACAGAAAACCCTTGCAAAATGTCGTTCTGCAAAGATCTAAAAAATGGTTGATAAAGCATCAATCTGAGGTTCCACAAGGCAACGCCTTGCGTCGATTAACCGTCTTATCTGGTTTATTAAGTGCCTTAATCAAAGGTGGCCGGGCATCTTTATCAGAGTTGGCCCGCCATATGGAAGACCCCACTGACCTGGAAAGTCGGGTCAAGAAGGCCAAGCGTTGGTTGCAA
>JAUILX010000075.1 GCA_030433395.1 Chlamydiia bacterium | reverse complement strand
CACCTCCAGAGAGAGCTGAAATGGGCTTAAAGGCATCATCTCCAGAAAAAAGCATGCGGCCAAGTGCGCTTCGCACATCTTGGTCATAAAGTCCTTGTTGCTGGCTCTTTAACCAGTCAAAAGCACTAATATTCTGCGATTTATCGATTGTCTCTTGGTGATTTTGAGCAAAATACCCAATATCGACTTGATGGCCAAGCTCTATGATTCCAGAATCGGGTTCAATTTGCTTTGCTAACAGCTTAACGAGGGTAGTTTTGCCTCGGCCGTTGTTGCCGATAATCCCAACTTTATCTCCACGATTGAGTTCAAAATTAAAGTCTGTCAGGACAGGATGGTCGTAGGACTTGCTTAAGTCTTTGCAGCTTAGGGCAATTTTACCAGAAGGCTTTTTAGGGGTGCCAAAACGAATAAAAGGGCGCGCAATATTGGTTTTTTTCATTTCTTGGGGCTGTAGACGGTCAATCTCTCTTAAGCGTGACTGGACTTGGGACGCTCTAGTTCCGGCGCCAAAGCGTTGCACAAAGTCTTGCAGTTGAGCAATTTTCTTTTGCTTATTTTTAGCTTCAGCCTCTGTACGCTCAGAAGCGGCTGATTTGGTAACGATCATTTGGTCATAGTTGCCAGCATACGTGATGATAGTGTCGTAATCGATATCGGCAATATCTGTTGTTACAGCGTTTAAGAAATGGCGATCGTGCGATACGACAATGAGTGTGCCGTTGTACCCCATTAAAAATTGCTCAAGCCAAGAAATGGACTCTAGATCAAGGTGGTTTGTAGGTTCATCTAGAAGTAAGGCTTCCGGCTCGCCAAAAAGGGCTTGGCAAAGCATAGCCCTAAATTGAAAATCGCTAGGAGATTCTTTCATTTTTGAGGTGTGGGCCTCTAAGGGAATGCCCATTCCCATAAGAAGCATTTCAGCGTCCGACTCTGCGGTATAACCGTTTTCATCGGCAATGGTCTCTTCAATTGTGCCAAGGCGCATTCCGATAGCATCAGTCATCTCTTTTTCGTACAGTAGGTCGCGCTCAGTGAGGGCCTCCCATAACTTGGTATTGCCCATGATCACAACATCAATGAGTGTTAGCTCTTGGAAATCTTCAATGTTTTGGCGCAAATAACCAACGCGTTTGGGGAGTATGACTTCTCCGCTCGTTGGCTCTATCTCCCCGATCATGACTTTTAAAAGCGTGGATTTTCCCGCTCCATTTGGGCCAGTCAAACCATAACGCTTGCCAGCTTCGAAGGCAGCTGATACATTTTCAAATAGAAGTCGGGCACCGACTTTTTTACAAATATCTTTTAAAACAACAGCCATAGAGTGCAAGTATAACATATGAGAAAAGCATTTGCCAAGTTTTTAGAGCATCTGGAGAGCGTTCAGGGGGTTTCTCCTCATACTTTGCGCAGTTATCTCCAAGATCTTCATGCTTTTGAAAAATTTACTGAGCATGACTCGCTTGGGGCTATTACAAAGCGTCACATTCGCAATTTTCTCGCAGACCTCAATTTACGGGGGTTTAAAAAACGCACGATTGTCCGCCGCCTATCGACCTTACGCACTTTTTTTAAATTTGCCATGCAGCATCATATGATCGACAAAAATCCCTTAGATGGAATTGAGAGCTCAAAGCTCGATAAGCCTTTACCCAAGGCTCTTAGCTACGAACAGGTTCAAAATTTTTTTAGCCAGCCTGATACCCAAGTCTACCTCGGCCTTCGTGATCGCGCGATGCTTGAGCTGTTTTATTCATCGGGGCTGCGTGTGAGCGAGCTTGCAGGAATCAACTGTGAAGATTTTGATCTTAAATCAAAGCGCCTGCGCGTTCGTGGAAAGGGGCGTAAAGAGCGGATTTTACCCGTCACACGCAACGCCTCTGACTGGATTTTGCGCTACCTTTCTCACCCTAATCGAAAACCAAAGGATAATGCCTTGTTTCTCAACAAACTTGGTACGCGTATTACAACACGTTCTATTGACCGGATGTTTGAAAAGCGCTTGCTTCAAAGCGGGATTGCAGGAAAAGTGACTCCACATACCATTCGCCACACCATTGCAACGCATTGGCTAGAAAATGGGATGGATCTGAAAACAATTCAAGCCTTGCTTGGTCATAGCTCACTTGTGACAACAACCATTTACACTCAGGTCTCAACCCGTCTTAAAAAAGAGGCCTACGACAAGGCCCATCCAAGAGCTAAAAATTGACCGGAGTGATCTTGCGAGCACTCGACATCATTACTTTTTTAGCAGAAGGTGCAACTGGGCGCTATTATCAGCACAAGCTTTGATTTGTTGACCTATAAGGCTAGATTTCACGATTGGATTTAAGTGCATATAAAGTTGGTTTATGCGAGTAGAAAAATCTTTAGCCTCTCCTGAATAATCTTTCTTAATGCTTTTTGGATCAATTTCCAAATAATTAGAAAACGCCTCGACAAGATAATAGTAGGCAGCAATACGAAATATATTTACCTGATCAGCTCCTCTATCAATTGAGGGAGTATATTGGTAAGAAAGAAGCAAAGCATGCTTTGTAGCTTTGTTTATTTTCTGCTGCTGTTGCAGCGTTTCCTTAGTTGCCTTTGATTGGCCATAAATTTTATGCGAGAAAGACAATTTTTGTGGTTTTTCTATGCTTCTAATTCCGCCTATTTTGCTTTCTATTAATATATTTTTACCTAAGTCAGTAATAAGATCATTTATTTTTTCTGATCTAAGAGGCGTGGCATATCCATAGGCGCCACTAGGTATACCCGAATGAGCAATTAATGCTTCTGTTTCAGCGTCTGCTACATCAAGAAGTGTAGCGGGTCTAGTTAAGCTCAGTATTGATCTGTTTGCGTGCGTTGCCATATTATATCCATTATCCTATTATTAAAATTAATTTATATTTAATATTATATCATAATTATTAATTTATTTAAAATAGATTATTAAAGTATTTAAATTAAGTGGTTTATGGGATATGGTTTGTGCGCTAAATGACTATGCCGAATGGATCTCAAAAATCGGGTTTTCGACTGCTTCAGAAACACCGCAATTCGTCGCTTTTAAATTACCTTATATTGTTAATATTAGGTTATTTAAGATTGGCAAATTTCGAAAGCTTTCGCGCTCGTCCAAAACTGAATTTTGAGATCGATTCGGTAGAGTTCCGTCATTGCTTTCAACTCTAGGCATAAAAATACAAGAAAAAATAGGGAAAGCGGTAAGCTGGATTCTGTCGTGGGCAATCATTCATCTAGGGCGGCTATTGCTAGCGCGCCTCAAGCGTATTTGAATCGATCTTGCGGAGCGCAATAGTTGACCAATTCACTTGCTTCGGATAGGGTTTGCCGCTGCTGATCTTGCGATGAGTCAGGCTAGCTCGCAAAGCTAGCATTTTCAGCCTGTCTACATTACTGTAGCGGAATGTTTTCTGTGACACTTTCCGTAGCCTTTCAGCCCCCAGCTTTTCGCTGGTATCCTGCTCCTGTGAAGTCCAGACTTTCCTCCACCACCGTCAGATGATGGCGATTGCCTACTTTCCCTAAACTGTTGCTCTTCGGCGGCGGCGTTTAGGCGCGATGCCTGTGCCTTCTAGTTCTTCGCTGCCTTGCCAGTAGTGCACGCGTGAGCAATGCTCACAAAAGACAAGATTCTCGCCCTTGCGAACGAGGTTTTCGTGCTGAGGGGTGAGGGCAATATGGCAACCAGAGCATGTGCGATTTACGAGAGGCACAATTACGCGATCTTTTTTGTTGTTGATCAAACGCATGTAAACGGCGAGTGTGGAGTTGTCTGCAGTGGTTGCTAGCTCATCGCGCTGCTTTTTAAGAACATGTCCTTCTTGATTGATCTCTTTAATTGTTGATTCAATCTCTTTTTCTAGGGCAATGCTGCTCTGCTTGGTTGTGTCTAAGCTCTCTTGAATCTTGTTGTGCACCTCTTCTTCGTTATGGTGCTTGTCTGTTAGGTCAGAAATCTGTTGCTCAAGGACGTTTTTTTCTCGCTCAGCAGTTGTCATTTCTTGTGTCAGGGCATTGAATTCATCAACTTTTTTTACACTTGATTGGCGCGCTTCTAAGGCCTTGATTTTTAGTCCTAGTTGCTCTAGCTGTTGCTCGTGCTCTTTGATCTGCTCATCTAAGAGATTGATGTGGTCTTTCTTTGCTAGGAGTTGATCATGAAGCTCTTTTCGGAGCGCTTCGATCTGGCGCAGCTCTTTTTGGCGCTCGCGCTTCACGCGCATTAGCTGAATCATTTTGATATCGAGCTCTTGAATTTCTAAGATTGTCTTTAAGGCTGGATGCATCTTCCTATCCTAAGGTAATAATACTAGTTTACGCCGATTGTACAGGATAAAGAGAATAGACTCAAGTCAAAATATTTATTGACAATAGGAGAGCTGAGGTTGGTGTTGCGAAGAATTGCGATGATAAGGTTTACTAGGGGTTATGGGATTTGCAAAACGTTATTTAGAAAATTTTGAAGGGGATGACTACTCTTCACAAGCACTTGCTTATTTGGCAACGCTTGATGCTCTGTCAGCTGATTCTCCTCAGGTAGCCAGTGCTATTTTGGCTGAGCTTAATGCGCAGAGAAATACACTAAAAATGATTGCCTCTGAAAACTATTCCTCACTGAACGTGCAGCTAGCAATGGGCAATTTGCTCACTGATAAGTATGCTGAAGGGTATTCCCATCACCGCTTTTATGCTGGCTGTGAAAATATTGATACTGTTGAAGATTTAGCGATTTCAGAGCTCAAAAAATTATTTGGCTGTGATCACGCCTATGTGCAACCTCACTCGGGTGTGGATGCAAACTTGGTGGCGTTTTGGTCTATCATTGTTCAACGCGTACAAAATAAAGAGATGGAACGCTTTGATTGTAAGAGCGTTTTTGATCTTAGTGATGATGAATATGAAAAGATTCGTCAAGGTATGGTTAACCAAAAAGTGCTTGGAATGTCGCTTAATAGCGGCGGCCACTTAACGCATGGATTTCGCCATAATATCTCATCAAAGATGATGCAGGCTCATACTTATGATGTCGACCCTAAAACTCAGCTGCTCGATTATGATGTGATTGCTAAAAGGGCTAAAGAGGTCCAACCTTTGATTTTGCTAGCCGGCTACTCAGCCTACCCTCGCTTGATTGATTTTGCAAAAATGCGCCAGATTGCGGATGATGTTGGTGCAACGCTTATGTGTGACATGGCACACTTTTCAGGTCTTGTGGCAGGCAAAGCGATAACTGGTGATTTCAACCCAATTCCTTTTGCTCAAGTGGTAACATCGACAACACACAAAACTTTGCGAGGTCCTCGCGGCGGTGTTGTGATGTGTACAAATGAATTTGCAGATATTGTTAATAAGGGATGTCCTACTGTCCTTGGTGGACCTCTGTCCCATGTCATGGCTGCAAAAGCTATTGCTTTTCAAGAAGCCAACACGCAAGCATTTCAAACTTATGCAGCTCAGATCATTCGCAATTCAAAAGCTTTAGC
>JAUILX010000232.1 GCA_030433395.1 Chlamydiia bacterium | reverse complement strand
CTCAAATCCACCATCGCAACCTATGATCAGCAAAGCGGTGAGCCAGAAATTAATTACGAACCGGTTGACATTCGCCACTTGGAACCGGTATTGAGGGATTATGTGAAGGCTAAAAAAGTAAAGCCGACACTAAAGAATGTTCCAACCAATATTGAGATGCCTATCTAATGGATAAATATGTATTAAAAATCTTTCGTGGAACCCCCGAGCATCAATATTGGGAAGAGTTTGAGCTAGATCTTGTTCCAATGGCTAATGTGATTTCCTCGCTCATGGAAATCCAAAAAAAACCCGTCAATCGAAACGGCGAACAATCAACCCCTATTGCCTGGGAGCAAGGATGCTTAGAAGAGGTCTGTGGTTCCTGTTCCATGTTGATTAACGGAATTCCAAGACAGGCCTGCACAGCTCTCATCCATAAAATCATCAAACAAACAGGTAGCAGTGAAATAACCCTAGCTCCTATGACATCTTTCCCACTTGTAAAGGACCTTTTTGTTGATCGCGAGCCGATGTATAACAATCTCAAAAAAACCAAGGCCTGGATTGATGCAGATGGATCGCATACACATGAATTTGGCCCTAAAATCAGCGCAGAAAAGCAGCAAACCATGTACGTCCTATCCACCTGTATGACGTGCGGCTGTTGCAGTGAGGTTTGCCCCAATGTCAATTCGAAATCCAAATTCATCGGACCTGCTCCAATCTCTCAAGTGCGTCTTTTTAACATGAATCCCACAGGAAAAATGAAAGCAAACGAGCGCAACCGTATTCTCATGGAAGAAGGAGGCATTTCAGATTGCAGCAACGCTCAAAATTGTGTGCAAGTGTGTCCAAAAAACATTCCCCTAACCGAGTCCATCGCAACAATGGGTGGACAAGTGAGCAAACAGGCCATGCGTGATGTCTTTAACATCACTGACGCAGAACCTGATTGACAAACAACGCTCAGCTATTTATTAGCAACATTTAGAAACTCCTCCCTGCCTTTGAGTTTCTCCAGATGCATATTGAGCTGGCAAAGCTTCTTTAAAAACGATGC
>JAUILX010000231.1 GCA_030433395.1 Chlamydiia bacterium | reverse complement strand
ATTCAAGTCTCTTGCACTGGATATGTTGCACCAAGTGGTGTGCAACGTGTGCTGGCTGAAAAATCTCCTCATGCTGTTGTAACTAATGCTTATCATATGGGGTGTTATGCAGCTGTACCAGCATTGCGGATGGGATCGGGGTTTTTGGCTTGTGGGAGGAAGAGTGTTGATATTATCCATACTGAGCTTTGTACGCTACACATGGGAACGCATGAGCATGAAATATCGCAATTGGTTGCTGAAACGCTCTTTGGAGATGGCTTGATAAAGTACTCGCTGAGCCAAAAGGCTGGGTCTGGTTTTGAGGTTTTAAATTTAAGAGAAGAGCTGATTCCTAATACCTCGGACTGTATGAGCTGGCAAATGGAGCACTGGGGCATGCGTATGTTTTTGGCACTTGAGATTCCCCTGGCGATTCGAAGGGCAATCAAGGGATTTGTATCTCGACTCTATTCGGATGATTTGAAAAAGGTTGTTTTTGCCATTCACCCTGGCGGTCCTAGAATTATCGACCAAATTGCAAAGGCTTTAGATTTGAGTGAAGAGCAAATTATGCACAGTCGCTCTGTTTTTGAAAGCTGTGGAAACATGTCCTCTGCTACGGTGCCGCATATCTGGGCAGAGATGGAAAAAGATTTGGAGCCAGGTACTGATGTGATTTCTTTGGCATTTGGTCCTGGTTTAACTATTGTGGGAGCGCATTTAAAATGTTGTTAATGATTCCTTTTTTTGTGCAAAGTGTTGTTATTTTACTCGATGAATTTATTTTCCATATTAAGCGGCCCTTGCCCAAATGGGAGCGCATTGGTCACCCTTTAGACACTTTAACGATTTTAATCTGCTTGGTGTTTGTGCTGCTAGTCCCCTATTCTGCGCTTAACCTAAAGGTGTATGTGGGTTTGAGTCTGTTTTCATGCATTTTTGTCACAAAGGATGAATTTGTGCATAAGCATCATTGCCCTGCAAGTGAGCAATGGCTCCATGCGCTTTTATTTTTAAATCACCCTGTTTTACTCACAGCAGCTGGAATGATCTGGGCTGTCA
>JAUILX010000074.1 GCA_030433395.1 Chlamydiia bacterium | reverse complement strand
GCTATTTGATCTCAGTGTATTTTTTCCATATGTCGCCAAATACTTACTTCGATCCTATGCCTCAACATATCACGCTTTTTGACTTGTTTGTGGGATTTACAAAGTCGCTGATTTTTGGCATCCAGATCGTTACCATTAGCTGCTATTGGGGAATGACGACTCGAGGCGGTGCTGCGGGGGTAGGTCGGTCGACGACGAATTCTGTCGTGATTTGCTACACAGCTATTTTGTTTACGAACTTTTTCATTACTCTAGGACTCAATATGGTTCGCAACACGGTGAATCGATGGCTGACATAAAAAGCGATGTTGCAATTAAAATACGAAACTTACACAAGGCTTTCGGATCAAACCAAGTCATGGAAGGTCTAGATCTCGATGTCATGAGAGGTGAGACGTTGGTGATATTGGGCCGCTCTGGTGTGGGAAAGAGTGTTCTGCTCAAACATATTCTAGGGATTTTAAGGCCTGATGAGGGCACTGTCGAGGTCGATGGGCAAATGATTTCAGAGCTTAGAGGCAAAGATCTTTATAAAGCTGTCTACCACATGGGGATGCTATTCCAAGGAGCCGCCCTTTTTGACTCGATGTCGATTGCTGATAATGTTGGCTTTTACTTAACCGAGCATATTGATCCAAATTCAGGAAAACACTACGAACCAGGGGAAATCCGAGACCGCGTTGATCACGCCCTTAAAGTTGTAGGTTTAGAAGGGACTCAGGATAAACTGCCTTCCGATCTATCTGGGGGTATGCGTAAACGCGCAGGACTTGCTAGGTTAATTGTCTACCGTCCTAAATTCTTACTCTATGACGAACCAACAACTGGTCTAGATCCCATTACCGCTATGCAAATCAATGAGCTCATTGTGCAAACCCAAGAAGAACTAAAGGCCACATCAATTGTCGTCACGCATGATGTCATCTCAGCCCTTTATGTAGGAGACCGCCTGGCCTTGCACGAAAATGCCGTAATAGCGCATATAGATAAAGCTGAGGCATTCATGAAAATAGACCATCCAACCATTCACTTTTTACTGCGCACGCTCAAGGAAGATCCTCAAACTTTTAGACGTGAAATTCACGAGGACAAAAAATGAAACTCATGGACAAGACCAAAAACTTGCTAATTGGCCTCTTCGTGATTGCCGCATGCACCCTTGTTATTTCACTGATTCTATTTCTAGAGCCCACAGTCGGTGATGGAAAACAAATGCTTACAATCCGCTTTGCCAACATCAATGGCATTGGAGTGGGAACGCGTGTTCTCTTCGCTGGTAAACCCGTAGGCGAGGTCACTAAAATTGAAGAGATCCCGCATGCACGTGAACAACCTACCAATGAACTTGGCCAAGTCTATTTCTATCAGCTGATTTTACATGTAGATTCCAGCGTTCGTCTTTATAATACTGATGAGGTCACTGTGCAAACATCAGGACTATTGGGTGAAAAGTCGATTGGAATTTTTCCAAAGGCCCCGCCTCGGGGCGTCAAGCCCGTGCGCATCACTTCTAAGACACCTGTTTATGCAGAGTCTGTCGATCCATTAGAGAGTGCATTTAGTGAGCTTGCAACTCTTTCGGATAAAGTTGAAGAGACTTTGTGCAAAGTCAACAACTGGATCGATGAAAACGGCTCAGCGCTAGGATCTGCTATTCGCTCTTTTGGTGCTGCCATGTCAGAAGTTAGCTGCACAATGCAGCGCGTTAATCATTTACGACTTGTCGATAATATCAAAGTCGCGATCGAAAACTTTTCTGATACCATGTGCCTGATCAATTGCGCCATTAATGAGATGAATGAGGGCAACGTCTTTTGCAACTTTAGCATCATGATGGACAACTTAAAAGACTCAAGCTTTAATATCGAAACCATCACTAAAGATCTAGCTGATGGCCAGGGTACGCTTGGAAAACTCATTAAATACGATGATTTTTATTTGCGCATGACAGCTGTAATGAGCAAAGTGAACACCCTTATGAACGATGTCAATCAGTATGGAATTTTCTTCTACCTTAATAAACAATGGCAGCGCACACGTCTTAAGCGTGTTACCGCTCTAAATTGTGTCGATACACCTCAAGAGTTTAAACAGTACTTTGAAGGAGAGGTAGATCTTATCGTAACGGCAATGGAGCGCCTTTCAATGCTTGTCGATAAAGCCAAAGACTCTGAAGATGGCAAATGCCTCATCCAATCAGAGCTCTTCAAACAAGACTTTGCAGAAATGATGCGTCAAGTCGATGAGCTCTCTGGCATGCTCAGGCTTTATAACGAAAAGCTAATCGAACCTTCTAACCCCTGCGAGTGCCGCTAGTGTCCAATTTAAGCTCAGGACAATTCCTTATTGCAAGCCCAGATCTTGATGACGAGCTTTTCAATCGCTCGGTTATATTACTCTGTGAGCACAGCCAGGTTGGCTCCTTTGGAGTGATTGTAAACAAACCTTTAGAAGGCGGTCTACCGCCTGATATAGCCGAATTCGCATCTCAAAGCAGTCTGCTCACTCGCATCGGCGGACCTATACAACCAGATCAGATGATGCTATTGCACACCTGCAGTGATATCCCCGATCAAACCTTGTGTGTAACCGATGGAATTTATCTCGGCGGGGACGGGGATTTTTTACAAAACACACTCACAGACACCAAACAAAGCGCTATCATCTCATTTGGCTACATGGCTTGGGGAGAAGATGCATTAGAAAAAGAGTTCCTTGCCGGCCTGTGGTATCTGCACCCTGCAACCCAAAATCATGTATTTAATACTCAACCAAGTACACTTTGGCGCATACTTTTGCGTGAAATGGGAGGCAAATACGCCACTCTTTCCATGATGCCCGATGACTTATCGCTCAATTAGAAATTGGTTTTGCCGGAAAAACGCTAACCTCATTGAATAAAGGAAAATCAAAAAGAGTGCCACAAGCCTTAAGCACTTTACTGCGCTGCACCTCTAATTCTGCATTGATACAAGAGAGTGAAGATACCGTACGGGAAAGGCGCTGCAAATCAATTGGCCGCTCACGAACAGCCAGGGCTGGAGCAAACAACATCCAGATAAGAAAATCCCTTTCGTCCTCTTGCCAATCATAGGATCGACTCATCAATTTTAAAAAAGCATAAAAGCCAGCAGAGGCCGCTGCTCCGACATCGACGGCGTCCTTGCATGTAAAGCTTAAACTGTGAGGCTGAACCATTTCAATCATCTTAAGCGTCAAAAAGTGATAAAATATTTCGATAAAATCAAGACGATTCTTACGAGAAAGTACATTTTTTTCAGCAAAGAAAGTCTTGTGAATAAGCGGTAGCGTTTTTTGCGTAAATTTAACAGCTTCAGTTTCATTAAAGCTTGAAGGAAAGAAAAAGCCACAAGCCTCTCCACCTTTTACTTGCTCGAGCACTGAATCCAAAAAGTCTTGGGCTTGATTGACTTGCAAATAAACATCCGTCTGATGGTAAAAATCTGTGTATTTTGGCAAAGTTGCTACAACTAAATTTGCAGAAAATTCAGCTGATCTTTGTGCTTTTTCAAGTACTTCACAGCGAGCATGCTCTTCCCACGATGTTCGATCTTGCAAGTTAATGATTAGATGCTGATCACCACGCTTGTGTGATGAAAGCTGGCGTATAAAAGCTTGAAACTCACATGTCACCTCAGCCTTTTGAATATAGCGCTGTCTAGTAGGTGAAGGCAAACGCAGACAATCTAGATGAAAATTACGGAATGAAACAATAAAGCATTTACTGGGCAGATTGCCTTGAGAGCTAGGGTCAAAACCCTGGAAATCCTCGTCGGGATGAAAAACATCCAACGCCTTGAATAGCGGACCACTAGGGAAATGTTTTAATAAGCCATAAATCTCTTCATGGATATCAAGCAAATGGTTCCAGAGTGAGGTTTTCGCATCCTTCATCGAAATCATTCCATAAATAAATGCTAAGGCTTCCTCGCGGCTGCCCATCCTCGTAAAGAACGCATAAGATAGCGAGTGAGCCAAATGAAGCACTGTTTGGCCTAACTCGCCTTCAGGATCAAGCTGAGCAGAAATCATTCTCGCATAGTCCGCAGAATTTAAAATCCTTCTCACATACATTTGAAAATCACTAAAATAGCCCATACAACTTTTGCTGCTTGTGTTTTGCATCAAGTGACGCGGGTTAGAGGCAAGCATCAAAGCCATACAAGCAGAATTTAGATCATTAATCAGCGGCAGATGCCGATTTTTCATAGCAAGATTGTAAAACGCGTTCAAATCATAAGAAATGTCTTGCCGAATCTGCTTTGCCGATGCATGCATATCCTTGTCATGAACCAAAATAATCTTCGTAAGAGGGTCAAGCGCTTGCAGCTCAACAAGACTGTCATCAAAATCCGTGACTAATCTTAAGTGCCTTAATAAATCACGATTAAAAAATGCCGAGCCATCTTCCCTTAAGATATAAAAAAGTTCATAGTCACGGTCCTTTTTGACCATTTCCAAGCCCTTTAATCCACGGCGCTTAATATCTGCCAAATCACTGGGACCACTGCCCCACTGAGGCTGCCACGTAGGATCTTCGCCTTCAGTCTGGATATAATTTACAATGCGCTTAAGATAATACTCTTGCAAATCGCGGTATTCCTTTAATCCAGAAACACTAATGCCTCCAAACAACTCTCGGCATTTATCCAACTGCTTTGCCGCCTCTTTTACAAGACTCATCATAGCTTGAATACCTCGCTGAGTCTGCCCCTCCTTTAGAGCTCCCCTTTCCTCGGTGTAGTAATAGTGCAAATACTTGTGAATCACACCCAGAGTCTTCTTCACATTCTCAACAGTCTTATCAGCATCTGCTAAATCTAGCCAATAGCTGTCTCTAAGAACCTCTTCTCCAGCCTTTATTTTTTTGGCCTGAGCTTTCAGATCCTTTAGATCGATTTCAGCAGCGTTAGAGAGCAGATCAACTGCCTCCATAATTGTAAACTCTTCAATAGCTGTTTGTTTCTTAACCATAATTATCCCTATAATTATTATTACATAAAAACAATTATTTTATCAACTTTTTATTAACATTATATTCGACTAAATATCAGTTACTTACAATAATAAAATTATAACTTGATATCTATACCGAATGGATCTCATAAATCAGTTTTAGGCAACGCGAAAGCTTTCGAAATTTGCCGATCTTAAGTAACGCGAGTTGCGGATCAACTCCCTTGAACTGGCCCATCTTTTGGCGATCTTTCTAGGAAAAACTGCTTGAGGATAGCGCGTTGGCTATCCACTGCGCAGATTTTTCTAAAAATTTCATCAAAAATATGCACCATTTCATAGATAGTTGATCCGCAACTCGCGTTAAGTAACCTGAGTTATGGGTTTTGGTTGCTTGTATTTCAGAGCAGATTAGGTGATAGGTTGTTCCATTTTTTTGCGATTCAATAGCCGCAGGCGCTATGGATGAGCAAAAAAGGGTGCAAGATAGCACCTTAGATGCCTGAGGACAATTGATATAAACCCATAACTGAGGTTAAGTACTTTGCCAGAGGGGGTGAGCGAAGGGGTCAAGATACAAGCTGAGTGACGAGCTAAGGTGGGTCCACCTTTGCGAGGAGA
>JAUILX010000230.1 GCA_030433395.1 Chlamydiia bacterium | reverse complement strand
CTGTCATCATGCTCGATGAAGTCGACAAACTGGGTGCGAGCTATCACGGCGATCCAGCTTCTGCATTGCTTGAGGTTTTAGATCCTGAGCAAAACAAAGACTTTCTTGATCATTATCTCGATGTTCGATGTGACTTATCAAACACGCTTTTTATCATTACAGCAAACGTGTTGGACACAATTCCTGAGCCACTCAAAGACCGCATGGATATTTTGCGCTTATCTGGATATATCACCGAAGAGAAAGTGCAGATTGCTAAAAAGTACCTCATTCCACGCCATCGAAAAGATATGGGCTTGAAGGGAAGCGATGTCTCTTTTTCAAACAAGGCTATTGAATCAATTGTTGAGGGGTATGCTCGTGAAGCTGGCGTGCGGAGTTTAGAGAACAATCTCAAGAAAGTGTTGCGAAAAGTGGCTCGAAAAATCGTTGAATCTCCGCGCAAGAAAACAAAATACACCATCAGTGAAAAGACGCTGCACGAATATTTAGGAAAACCGATCTTTACATCTGACCGCTTTTATCCTACAACACCTGTAGGGGTGTCAATGGGGCTTGCATGGACTGCGATGGGAGGCGCTACGCTTTATATCGAAGCGATCCCAATACCCTCAGAGAAAACAGGAATGCGTCTGACCGGACAAGCTGGCGATGTCATGAAGGAATCAGCGCAAATTGCTTGGAGTTATGCAGCAAAGAGTTTGGAGCAATTTGCGCCAAAAGCAAAATTCTTTCCCAAGCACGAAGTGCATATTCACATTCCAGAGGGTGCCACTCCAAAAGATGGACCATCTGCGGGCATTACAATGGTAACAGCTCTGATGTCGCTCCTTTTAAATAAGCCTGTGAACAAAGACATAGCAATGACAGGAGAGCTTACGCTAACTGGCAAGGTGTTGCCAATTGGTGGTGTGAAAGAAAAGCTCATTGCTGCGCGCCGCTCAAAAATGAAGCAAATCATTTTTCCACAACAGAATCAGCGCGATTATGATGAGCTGCCAGACTACTTAAAAAAAGGACTCAAGGTGCACTTTGTTGACTACTACGA
>JAUILX010000229.1 GCA_030433395.1 Chlamydiia bacterium | reverse complement strand
CTCGATGACGTCAAAACCATTCTAGATGTTTCTGCAGCCGGTATTGGGTTGTTTCGCTCAGAGTACCTTTTTCTAGAAGAAGAGTCTGCTATGAGCGAGTCAAAACAGTGCCAGGTTTATCAAGCCATTCTTAAAGCGGCAGATGGATTGCCCGTTACCTTTCGCCTTTTTGATGTCGGTGGGGATAAGGACTTTTATCCCGTTAACGGCCAAGCGATAAATCCAGCTCTTGGATGTCGTGCGATCCGTTTTCTACTTCTTCGCTCAGAAGTGCTGCGGATTCAGGTGCGAGCACTAATTCGCGCTGCAGCTGGGGGCGAGCTACGCATCTTGCTACCTTTAGTTTCCGACCACTCGGAAGTTGAAATAGCAAGACGTATCATTAGTGCGGAAAAGCAACGTTTAGAAAAAAGCGGTCACAAAGTCCCTAAAACGATATTAATTGGTGCAATGATGGAAGTGCCATCAGCTGTCATGATGGCAGACCTTTTAGCAACCGAGTGTGATTTCTTTTCTATTGGGACAAATGATTTAACGCAGTATTCACTGGCAGTTGATCGAAGCGATCCGGCTATGCAAGATAAATTTCAGCCGGCTCACCCGAGTTTGCTTAGAATGATATACCGCATAGCTCAAGCATCTGTGAATCAGGTTTTGCCTTTGAGCTTATGTGGGGATCTAGCTGCAGATCCGCGATTTACAGAATTGCTAATTGGCCTTGGCGTTCGTCAGCTCTCTTGTCCACCGCGCTATATTCGTCAGATTCGCCAAGCTGTACGCAACGTCAACTTCAAGGATGCTCAGGCACTCGCTGAAAAAGCGATGCAAGCCACCTCATTTGACGAAGTTTTAAAGCTATTAACCTGAACTCTGGGTTTAGATTGCTTAAGGTTAGAGGAATTCAGGTGAAAGATTGTTCCAATTTTGACGAATCCTATAGCAAATGCGCTATGGGTGAGTCAAAAATGGGACAAGATTTCCCTAAATTGCCTAAACATAACGCGAGTTGCGGATCAACTCCCTTGAACTGGCCCATCTTTTGGCGATCTTTCTAAC
>JAUILX010000228.1 GCA_030433395.1 Chlamydiia bacterium | reverse complement strand
GAAAGTGGGCAATTACAGGAAATGGTTTCATCTATCTTAAACCAAGTGCTGCAAGCACAATGCTCAGAGCAGCTAGGTGCTGAGCCCCATGAGCGCTCAAGTGAGCGTAAAGATTACCGCAATGGTGAGCGCCCCAGGCAGATTTATACCCGCATAGGCAAACTACACCTGCGCGTTCCGCAGACACGCCATGGTACTTTCTCAACCGATCTATTTAAACGTTATCAACGCAGTGAACAGGCGCTCGTGCTTTCTTTCATGGAAATGTATCTACAAGGTGTATCAACTCGAAAAGTCACAAAAATTACGGAAGAGCTTTGCGGCGCTCAATTCTCAAAATCAACAGTTAGCCAGCTTTGTCTTGAGCTAGATGCTCGTGTCAATGCCTGGCGAAGCAGGCGCTTAGATGAGCATACTTATCCCTTTTTAATTGTTGATGCCATGGTGGTTAAATGTCGCAAAGATGGCGCGATTCGTTCAACGGGCATTTTAATTCCTTTTGGAGTAAACCAGTTGGGAGAGCGTGAAATTTTAGGGGTTTATGAAGCGGACAGTGAATCTCAAAGCAGCTGGTCTGATGTATTTTTAGACTTAAAAAATAGAGGTCTTAAAGGGGTTGAGTTGATTGTATCCGACCAACACCAGGGCCTAGTCAATGCCGCACAAAAGCATTTTCAAGGCTCAGCGTGGCAACGCTGCCAAGTGCATTTTATTCGAAATATTTTGGGCTATGCACCAAAGCGTTATCGTAGAGAAATAGCTGAAAAGCTTAAGGCTGTCTTTGCATCTGCAGATGCAAAGACAGCCAAATTGGTGGCTAATGCACTGATTGAGGAATATGAAGATAAAGCACCCAAGGCAATGCTTTGCCTTGAAAGCGGGCTGGATGATGCGCTGTCAATTTTAAATTTACCTGAACCTTACAGAAGGCGTTTGAGAACCAGCAATCTAGCTGAGCGTGTTAATGAAGAGGTTAGGCGTCGAGAAAAAGTGATTCGAATCTTTCCCAATGAGGCATCAGCCATTCGATTGATTGGCGCCATATTGGTTGAAATACA
>JAUILX010000073.1 GCA_030433395.1 Chlamydiia bacterium | reverse complement strand
GGTTGCTGTAGCTGGGGTGTAGTTTGAGCGATAAGTTCGTGCCATAAAACTGCAGAAGGCTCTTCGATAACAGGCAGGTGTTTAGTACACTCGAATAATTTAAGAAGCAAGGCCGCGACCTCTTCAGGCGAGGGAGGTAACTTTTGACCCATAAGCGCAATGACTTGTGCGTTTAGAAGTGCGTAAATGGATGTGTCGAGAATGGGGCAAGCTGGAAGGATATGGCCAGAGGCGAGTGCATAGGTATAGTTAATGGCGCTTTTGAGTTTTTCTTCGCTGACGTTTTTTGGTAATTTCAGTGCAAGGGGATAAAGAGAACAAAGTCTGCGACCAATTTCACAAATACCTTGAGTCTCTTTAAGCTCGAGCAATTTTAACTCAGAGCCCGGGTTGGTATGCCTTGAGTGGATTTGGCACGCTACAAAATGAGTCAGTGATCTTTGCTCGAGATCGGTCATTGCAGGAGCTTTTGCCCTTTGGTGAGCTTGGCTATAAAGGTGAGCTGCAATGAGTGTACAATCATCAGAAAAAGTTTCAGCAGATTGAGCCTTTAAAGTCTGAAATGTTTGATACAGCTTATTGCGTAATTGGCGCTCAGTGATGATTTCTTCGCAAGATAAAATCGAGATTTGGTGTTTGATAATCCACCGATCGATGTCATCAATTTCACAAGGCTGCAAAGGCGTTGTTGGATTGCAGATGTTTTTGTAAGCTGACCATATGCGCTTGTGTAAATGTTCGATCGAGCAATGGCGACCTTCAACTGTTGCGACCCATTCTCTAACCTTAAATGCTATATGCATTGCAACTTGAATCGCAGAGCGTGGCTTGCGGTCGCATCTCTTTAAGTGATAGCGAATGATGGCATCAAGATCAAGCCTGCCTTTTGCAGAAAGCAGGCTTTGATGGCGCCCAATTAATTCATAAAAATACGACACCTTTTCATACACTTTTTGGATGACAGGTCCGCTTAAATGCTGCTTTGGGAAACGCTTTTGAAACTCAAGCTTAAGCGATGAAATGAGCAGTGATTGCAGCTGATAAGACCAAGGTTCAAGCGTTTTATTTTTGCTTAATAGATGTGAAATTTTACGAGATAAAAATAATTGAGCTTCACTAAAAGTATCATCTAATTCATCTGTGTTTGTCATAATTTTATATTTATAATAATATTATTTTTTTGGCTACAGAGAAGGGCGGAATTTTTTTGTTGATGTTTTGGATTGAGTGATTCATAATGGGGAAAAATCCCAATTGGAGGTTGTATCATATGAATCATTTAATGCTTGCTGGACATTTAGGAGCGGATCCTGAAGTGCGCTATACATCTGATGGAAAAAAAATCACAACCTTGCGCCTTGCTGTCAATTCTCGCCGCAGCGGTAAAGAGGAGACGATGTGGTGGCGCCTAACAGTTTGGGATGAGCAATTTGATCGCATGATGCCTTACTTGAAAAAAGGTTCTGCCTTGATTGCACATGGCGAGATTAAACGCCCAGAAATTTATAATGACCGCGAAGGGAAGCCTCAAGTCTCGCTTGAGATGTCTGTCAGCCAACTATCATTTCCGCCATTTGGCCGCGGTCAAAGCTCTGAAGGTAGTGCTCCAAAACAGCAACCTCAGCAAAGTCAACCAGCAGATGCTTATGCAAGCGCTGGTGCACCTACACATGGATCGGCTCCTGCACAGCAGCAGCCTCAAAGCTTTCCTGATGATGAGATTCCATTTTAACCCCTATTGTAAAACGGACTAAATGAAAATTACATTTGCTTCAATAAGTAAACGTCCTAAAGCAGACGTTGTCGTTGTTCCTTGTTTCAAAGATAAAAAGATCAGCGATTCAAAAATTAAAGCAGCTTTGCAGCCGGCTCTTTCTGACTTTAAAGCCAAGTTAGGCCATTGCATGCTTGTTTATGGTGACGTGCCTGAGGAGCGTATTTTGCTGTTAGGTCTTGGAGAAAAAAAAGATGCATGTTTGCGCACAGCTTTTGCTGCAGCTTGCAAAAAAATTCGCTCTCTTGAGCTCAAATCTGCGAATTTATGCGTTACTGGCATCAATGCTGTCCAAGCTGTCGATGGTTTTTGCATGGCTAACTATGCATTTGAAAAACTAAAATCAAAAAAAGAAGCTGTATTAATCGAATCAATTGCCGTTATTGGAGCAAAAAAAACGGATGAAAAAGCCTGCAAGCAAGAAGTGCAAATTGCAGAAGGCGTTAATTTTGCTCGTGACCTTGTTCATGGAAATGCAGATGATGTAACGCCACAATATTTAGCAAAAGTTGCGCAAGAGCTTGGCAAACATCCAAAAGTTAAAACGCAGGTCTTTGATAAAAAGCGTATTGAAAAAGAAAAAATGGGCCTCATTCTTGCAGTGAATCGCGGCTCTTTTCGTGACCCCCATTTGCTTATCGTTAGCTACCGCGGCGCCCCATCAAAAAAAGACCACACCGTTATTGTTGGTAAAGGCATCACATATGACACAGGAGGTCTTAATCTTAAGCCTACTGGGTCAATGGAAGAGATGAAAACTGATATGGGTGGTTCAGCCGTCGCACTTGGAATGATTAAAACTGCGATGCTCACAGGACTAAAAGCTAATATAACAGCTGTTGTCCCAACATCTGAAAATTCTATTGGATCGCTAAGCTACAAGCCTGGCGATGTCTACACATCCTACGCAGGCAAAACTGTTGAGATTTTTAATACTGATGCAGAAGGTCGTCTAGTTTTAGCCGACGCTTTAGCCTACGCAGTCAAACATCTTAAGCCTACCCGCATGATCGATTTTGCAACTCTTACTGGCGCGATAGTAATCTCGCTTGGTGAAGAGCGATCGGGGCTTTTTTCTAATGACGATAAGCTTGCCAAAGACTTATATAATGCTGGTGAGAAAAGCGGAGATAAAGTCTGGCGTTTGCCACTTGATAAAAAGTACCGCGAGCTACTGAATTCCAATATTGCTGACATCAAAAATTGCGCTAAAAGGCAGGCAGGTTCCATCACTGCCGCTAAATTCTTAGAAGAATTTGTTGGCGATGTGCCCTGGGCACACGTCGATATAGCAGGAACGGCCTATTTAAACAGTCCAAGTGGTGTTCACTCAACACAAGCTACAGGAGTCGGAATCAGACTTCTTACAGAGTATTTTAACAATCATGCTTAAAACAAAACAAATCGTTAAATTTATCGTATCTCGCTTTGATGAAGGGGTTAGGCTTTCAAGTTTTGTGCGTGCACATGTTGAAGGAGATTACTCATTATCTGCAGTCAAGCGGGCAATTGATCGCTGTGCTGTGCAGGTCAACGGCCACACAGAATGCTTTTCATCCTATAAAGTTGCCTATGGCGATGAGCTTTCCCTCGATTTAGAAGTGCTTGGGGCTGCAGCAGAGCTTGCTCCTATTCGAGCAGTCCAAGTGCTTTATGAAGATGATCAACTGCTAATATTTGATAAAGCTCCCGGTATCGTTTGTGATGAAGAGACACTTTTAGAGCTATTTCCGGGCACCCATATGATCCACCGTCTTGATAAAGAGACAAGCGGTGTTGTAGCTTTGGCCAAAACGCCTATGACAAAAAATTACATGGAAGAGCTTTTTCGCAAGCGTGAAGTTAAAAAAGACTACCTTGCTGTGGTCGTGGGTCAGATGATCGAAGAGCGCGGGATCATCGATAATCCCATGCAAAAGATTGTTTCCTATGACGGCCAATCCCTTTGGGGAGCGGCTCCAAAAGGAAGAGGTTTAAGAGCTGTTACCTACTGGCAAAGACTCAAATGGGGTGAAGGGTTAACGCTTGTACGCTGTCAACCTAAGACAGGGCGCACGCACCAGATCCGCGTCCACTTGAGCCACATTGGTTTCCCATTGCTAGGCGATCGGCAATATGGAAGGGACTCTAGCACCTCATTTGTCGCTAACCGTCAGATGCTTCATGCTAAAGGACTATCCTTTATCCATCCTGTCACAGGCGAACTGATCAGAGTTGAAGCAGCTGTACCAGCTGATATGCAAGCTGCCATCGAGACGATCGAAAATTCACTTAAGACATGAGACTGTTTCACTACTTAAAAAACATCCTTTTTGATTTTTTTTCATCAGTTGATTTGCTTGCTTTTTGGGCTACTGATTCCAGTATGCCCTGCAAGGCAACAGAAACATCTGAAGAAAAATCACTCAAAAATCAACAGTTTTTTAATAGTGGGACACTCTCATGAAAATTTTGGTTGTAAAAACATCGTCTTTAGGCGATCTTTTGCAAATCTTCCCTACAATAAGCTACCTTAAAGAGCGCGGGGATACAATTGATTGGGTTGTTGAAAAGCGCTTTGAAGAATTGGCCTGCGCCCATCCTGATATTAACAACGTTATCCCAATTGATTCAAAAGCCTGGCCCAAAAGACTTTTAGCCTTACGGCAAATGCCGTGCTATGATCTTGTGATTGATCTGCAGGGCAATTGTAAATCGGGACTTGTTACATTCTTATCAAAGGCAAAACAAAAGATTGGCTTTACACTTAAAACATGTGCAGAGTGGCCAAATGCCTTAGCAACCAACAAGCGCTATCCACTTAACCTATCTATGACTGCATCAGAGGGCTATCTGCAGGTTGTGAAAGATCATTTTAGGGATACTCAAGCGTTTGTTTACCGTGGAACTGAGCTTAAACTAAATGATCCTGTTCCTGAAGTTTCAAGCGATGCCTTTATGATCTGCTCAGGTTCAGCGTGGTCAAGCAAGCAGCTTTCCCCCTCCGCCTGGAAAAAAATTGAAGCGGCACTAAATGCTCCAATCTTTGAGATAGCAGCTAATCAAAGATTGCCACTTGCAGTATGGCAAGCCTTGATGTGCAAAGTCAAAGGCGTGATTGCCCTTGATTCAGCAGCATTGCACCTATGTGCAACGACAAATATACCCTCATTTTCCATCTTTGGCCCCTCAAATCCCCACGTCTATAAGCCAAAAGGCGATCACCACCATTCTTTCTGGGGCTCCTGTCCCTTTAATAAGCAGTTTGAAAGGCGCTGTCCTATCCTACGCACATGTACCGCCCCTTGCACAAAACAAATAGATGAAGATGCCCTCATCCGTGCGCTTAACCAGTGGTTAATCGCGATTAGTAAAAACTAGATCGGCATTCTTGTGGATATTAGCTCACCTTACCTTCATCCTTCATCGCGCATCTGGCTCATTACAACAGCGTATCATTGCTACGAATAGGTGGCTAGTTGAGCTATTAACCTGAATTATGGGTTTATATCACCTGTCTTCAGGCATTTAAGGTGCTATCTTGCACCCTTTTTTGCTCATCCATAGCGCCTGCGGCTATTGAATCGCAAAAAATGGAACAATCTATCACCTGATCTGCTCTGAAATACAAGCAATTAAAACCCATAACTCAGGTTATTAATGATTGCAATAGACGTAAGCGTCGCATTTAGCCATGTTGACAATGGCCGCTAGCTTGTGTTTGGAGGCGCGCGTTCTTTGGCCCAGGCTTCGGGCAGGAGCTCTTCAAGCTTTTGGGAGTTGTGGCTCATCAGGCGCCGCATGATGTCTTCCAGGTATTCTTGAGGATTAATTTTGTGCGATCGGCAGGTTTGCACAAGCGACAGCAGGATTGCTGCTGCTTCTCCGCCGCCTTCACTTCCTACAAAAATCCAGTTTTTTCGTCCTATCGCTATCGGTCTAATTGCTCTTTCAGCGACG
>JAUILX010000227.1 GCA_030433395.1 Chlamydiia bacterium | reverse complement strand
AAAACACGTCGTTTTTGTGCTTCTTCTTCTGCCGCTTTGCGTTCGGCTTCAGCGGCCGCGATCAATTGTTGTTGTTCAGTTTTATAACGCTCTAATTCCGCTTTTTGTTTCTCAACTTCTTGCTCACGTTCCTTTTTGGCTTCAATGGCTTTGGTAATAAAAGGCGGGAGGGAAATGTCACGAATCAAGACGGCAGACACTAAAATGCCTTTTGGCTCAAGGTATTCTGCCAAGCCACCGGTTAAGTCTGCTTGTAGTTTTTCTTGGGTTTCTTCTAAGAAAAAATCTTCAGCTCTTTTGATAGATTTACCCTGTTCGCGCAATAGAGAGCGCAGTTTGGGTTTGAGCTGTACTTCTAGCATGTTGTCTATTGAACCAGTTTCCTTCAAAATGATAGACGCCATGGCGCCATTCAATCGGTATTGAACAGAGACGTCTATCCTTGTTTGTAGTTGATCTTGAGATGGGACTTGTGCTTGCTCTTTGTGGGTTTTTTCTCGGATATCAAATTTATGAAATTTTAATAATGGATTGACAGGTATGTTTAAACCTTCACCATAAGCATCACTCTGTACTGCACCGAATAAAGTGCCGACTGCCACATGACCGGCGGGAACAGAAACCCAGAATCGGGATCCTATGGCAAACAGCACAAACAAAATAATGACGGGGATGATTTTTGTGAATGGTATTTTTTGGCTCATTGTTTTCCTCTAACGTAATGGAAAAAAGATTGTAGCAGAAAGTTGTGATTTTTGCCTGTCCCATAGGTCATACGGCCTTTGATCTAAAGGCCCGTGGTCTGGCTAAATTTAGATGTCGGTGTAAGGTTCTGCTGAGGATGCCAGTTTCACTCAATGGCTCTTGACGGCCTTAGGGTCTCAAATTCTCCATTTCATCGTCATTGTCTATCAGGTGCGCCCCCAATTCATCGATTTGGCACACCACAGCAAACCCTTGGTCATTGAGCACCCGCTTTTGGGCATATTGAGCAATATTCTCAGCTGAGTCATTGTCTGAACAAACCGCAAAAACGGTGGGACCAGAGCCAGAAATACCCGTGGCAATGG
>JAUILX010000226.1 GCA_030433395.1 Chlamydiia bacterium | reverse complement strand
ACCTATTCATTGACACTTTTAACTGTAATGCGCACACAACAGCTAGCGATGCTTTGTATGCGGGGGTGCCAGTAGTCACAAAGATCGGCAAGCAGTTTTCAGCTCGAGTCGCAGCCAGCCTACTTCACGCAGTTGGATTGTCCGAGCTAGTAACGCACTCTGAAAAGGAATATGAAGAACTAATATTTGATTTAGCCTCCACGCCAAAGAAGTTCTCTTTAGTTGAAAGCAAACTCCAGAAGAATAAAAATTCTAAGCCTTTATTCGATACACAGCGATATACCCGTAATTTTGAAAAAGGCTTAAAGCATGCGTTAATTAGCACCACAAAAAGACGTATCCAAGACATCTTTATTTCCGACCCAGTTAATACATAGACCAGCAGATCAATCCACAATGACCAAAAAACTTAGCGAGAGTATATTTTCCACTTGGCAAAGAAGAGTGATATCGCGCCACAACAACATTTCATTAATGCACCAACACTCCTTGGAGCAAATATCTTTTTTGGAAAAATTTTGTGCTGAGAAAATTGCCAATAACACAATCACCATTCAAATGGCCATTCCAATTCTTTCTGAATTAGCCCAACACGGTTCATCAGTCTTTTCTCGTCTGGATGATTACTTGGACACTCTGACCCATAACAATTGCCTAGCAGAGTATAGGGCATCTCTATAAATTGCCGGTTTGTCTGTGAGCGGGTATAAATTTGCTAAGGATAGCAGCCCGGAGAACAACATATGGCGCAGATGGGTTTCTTTGACCTTTCCGACCGATATGCAAGCTTGGACGCGAAGAACGACCCCCTGCTTGAGATTGACCGGATTGTCCCGTGGGGCAGAAGATGGGATGGTTGCCGCCCTTCCCCGAAAGGCATCAACGTGCCAACATTTGTGGAGCTCAAGGCCACATAGACGGAGAAGGACGACAGCATGAACGATACAATGATCGGGGTTGATTTGGCAAAGCGCGTTTTTCATCTCCACGTCGCATCGATGAGGGGCGAGGTGAAAGATCGCAAGAAGCTGACGCCGGACCAGTTTCGGCGTTACATGTCCGACGTTCCCAAATGCATTGTTGTTT
>JAUILX010000225.1 GCA_030433395.1 Chlamydiia bacterium | reverse complement strand
CCGCTCAATAAAAGCAAAGAGCAAGTCACCTTGTTTGGATTTAATAATACCTGTCCACGACTGAGGATCTTTCTTTAACATCTCATCATTTAAGAAGTGATGCTCTTGCGCACGCTTAAGCGTGTGCGATGTCACCTCTAATTCCCACTGCCTTCCAAAACCTTCAATAGCTGGAGCTTTTGTTTTGTAAAGAGCCTGCTGCTCTTTTAGATAGGCTTCTAAACGCTTATTTAGAGGGTCAATATAAGCAATTTTGGCAATATCGTCTTTAACATCATACCATTTTTTCCAATTACCTTTTTCATCCTGAAATGTTGTACGCGATTGCTCGCGAATCTGCTTATACGATTGTTCGAGTTTTTTACTTAACATATTACCTAACACGCCAGCATCGATTGCTTGCTCAAACGTTAGCAAGTTTGGGCCCTGGCTTTGTTTAACCACTTCGATGCGATAGAAATGTTTTTGGTCATCAGTAAAACCTTTGAGTTTTTCAGATTCTTCTTTAAGCAGCTGAGCAAAAGCACTCAAGTGAGAGATTCCTTCTAGTGGCTCGCGATCTCCACTTTTTGCAACATGGAGCGTTTCGCTATTCATGGGCGCCTCATCTAAGGCCTCATTAATCCATTCACCGTGCTGCTCAACAATTTTTTCTCTTGCATAAGCATCAATGATACCACGCTCTTGTGGGTTTAAAGCATCAAGCTTAACAAGACGCCCCTCACGTGAGGAAACATCGCCTCCAAGTGTTGGGCATTTTGCTACAAGTGAGCTCCAGTGGTCAGCATCCAGCTCATATTGGAGCATCTCTTTGAGCGTAACCCTTTGCACAAGCGATGGTTTGTAGCAGCTTGCAACTCGCACTTCAAACACCTCCTCAATCAGCTGCCCATCAATTTCATCCAAAGGCCTTGGCTCATTTGGCATTCCATGGCTTGATTTACCAACCTTCTCTAAATAGAGAGCAAGTTCAGCAGGATTTGAGCGCATCGACTGTGGCAGGCGATATGCCTTTACCACAACGCCCTCGTTTGCGTAAGCATCGAATTGCTTTTGCACCAGAGGATCAACAAACAATGTTCCTCCAGCCTCGTTCA
>JAUILX010000072.1 GCA_030433395.1 Chlamydiia bacterium | reverse complement strand
AAGAGATTTGAGTTCTTTTCATAATATCCTGATCCTTAGATTTATATTCTCTATTGCGGAGAATTATTCATTGTTAAGTCAAGAAAAGTCGGGGGTGTTTTCTCTAGCAGCTATAAATAATACGAGGGTGTTTTTTAGAGTTGTTGCAAGGAATTTCCAAATTCTGCTCATTGACATTCTGCCTCCCATGGAGTATCCTAGCATCTCATGAAACACACGCGCGAACACTGGGGCTCAAGACTGGGCTTTATCATGGCCGCAGCCGGATCAGCTATCGGTGTTGGTAGCCTATGGCGATTCCCCTTCATCGTTGGCCAAAATGGCGGTGGAGCCTTCGTTTTGCTCTATTTGATCTTTACTTTTGCAATCGGTCTGCCCGTCTTTATTGCTGAGCTCATCGTCGGACGTAAAAGCCAAAAGAGCGCTGTGCTCGCCTACAGCGACCTTAGCGGGTCAAGCAAGTGGCGCTTCATCGGCTGGCTCAATCTATTAAGCTGCTTGATCATCCTCTCTTTTTACGCTGTCGTATCGGGCTGGGGGGTCAGCTACACCCTGATGTCACTCACTCAATTCACCAAAGGCCTCGATGCGAGCCAAATCAGCGGGACCTTTGACACGCTTTTTGAATCGGGCGATATTAATTTGCTTTGGCTTTTTCTGTTCTTATTGATCAATGTCGGTGTCGTCTACGCTGGCGTGCGCAAGGGAATCGAAAAATGGAGCAAGATCTTAATGCCTATGCTCCTTGTCATGCTTCTTGGTTTATTTGTATTTAGCTTAACTCTTGAAGGATTTCCAAAAGCTCTGCGCTTTGTTCTTTACCCAGATTTTTCTGCTGTAACCCCAACTACTGTCTTAAGTGCCCTTGGCATGGCCTTCTTTACTCTTAGCGTGGCGCTCGGTATTATTTTGACCTATGGAAGCTATATGAGGCGCACAGAAGATATTCCGCGCACAGCTGGCATCGTTGCCTTGATGACTGTACTTGTTAGCCTACTTTCTGCATTGATGATTTTCCCCATTGTCTTCACTTTTGGCTATGAGCCAGCGGGCGGACCTGGCTTGGTCTTTAAAACCATGCCCGTGCTCTTTTCAAAACTGCCAGGCACGTTGATCCTATCAACGCTATTTTTCACTCTCTTCGTCTTCACAGCCCTCACCTCTTCTATTTCTTTAATGGAGATGCTCGCCTCTAACGTCATCGAATATTTCAACATCACCAGAAAGAAAGCGACACTTTTTGTTGCTGCAGCAGCTTTTGTGTTGGGCATTCCAAGCGCTTTATCTGGCACACAATCGCTCTTTGCTAACTGGAATAAAATTTACGGAATGGACTTTTTCGCAACGATGGATTTTATCACATCGAGCTGGCTGATGCCGCTCGCAGGCCTTTTAACCACCTTTTTTGTAGGCTGGGTGATCTGCCAAAAACAAGTACGCGAAGAGTTCACAGCAGGAACTTCCCTACAAATCTGGTACAAACCATGGCTTTTTGCTGTGCGTTTTGTAGCACCCGTTGTTGTTATTTTAATCATTTTACAAGAAGCAGGAGTTTTAACTTTATGACTACCAAACAACTCAAAATTCATAGTGAAAATATTTTACCTATTCTAAAAAAATGGCTCTACAGCGAGCATGAGATTTTTGTGCGTGAGCTGATTTCAAATGCATGTGATGCGATTGCAAAACTCAATGTTTTAGGTGTTGATGGGGGCGAGCATCGCATTGATGTCACAATCGATAAAGAGAAAAAAACACTCACCTTCAGCGATACAGGCCTTGGCATGACAGCTGAAGAAGTGGAAAAATACATTGCGCAACTCGCCTTCTCAGGTGCTGAAGACTTTATCGAAAAATACTCAGATAAGAGCTCAAGCGAACAAATCATCGGCCACTTTGGCTTGGGCTTTTATTCAAGCTACATGGTAGCTCACACCGTAGAAATTGACACTCTTTCCTATCAAAAAGGCGCAAAAGCGGCCCATTGGCTTTGTGATGGCTCTTCAGATTACACTCTCGATGAAGGCAAACGCGAAACGCGCGGCACAACGATCACTTTGCACATCGAAGATGAAGAGTATTTAGAAGAGAGCAAGCTTAAACAAGTTCTTAAACGCTTTTGCTCTTATCTATCAGCACCGATTTTCCTTGGAGAGGAGCGCATTAACCCAAGCGAGCCACTTTGGCTAAAAAACCCAAGCGATTGCACAGATCAAGAGTACATTGACTTTTACCGAGAACTCTATCCAATGGACCAAGACCCCATCTTCTGGATTCATCTCAGCGTAGACTACCCGTTCCACCTCCAGGGAATCTTGTATTTCCCTAAAATCACACGCCGCATGGACATCGACAAAAACGCTATCCAGCTCTTTTGCAACCGCGTGTTTGTTTCAGATAACTGCAGAGACATCATCCCCGATTATTTGATGGTTCTACGCGGCGCTATTGATAGCCCAGATATCCCACTCAATGTCTCCCGCTCAACTCTCCAGGTAGATCGCAATGTACGCCAACTGATGAGCCATATCTCTAAAAAAGTTGCCGACAAGCTTTCCTCTCTATACAAAAATGAGCGCGAAGACTTTTTGAAGCGTTGGCCCGATATCGAACTTATCATCAAGCTTGGAGCCCTGCAAGACGATAAATTCTACGAGCGCGTTAGCGACATCTTGGTCTTTCAAAACACTGATGGCGAGTGGACCACCATCACCGAGTACCTCGAGCGCTGTGAGAGTAAACACAAAGACAAAATTTTCTACACCTCACAAGAGCAAAGTCATACGCTATCACTTTACAAAGCAAAAGGCATTGAAGTTCTCAAAGCCACTTCAACAATTGATACACCCGTGATTGGCATGCTGGAGCAAAAATGCAGCCCTGCGAAATTCACACGTATTGACGGATCTATCGATGATGCAATCCTGGACGAAAAGCGGGAAAAATCTGTGCTTGACGATTCAGGCAAATCTCAAAGCGCAAACATTGCTGACTTTTTTCGCAAGCAACTCGATGGCGTTGATGTCGAAGCCAAAAGCCTTCACGAAGATAGCCTGCCAGCCTTTGTCATGTTTGATGAAAACACTCGCCGTTTGCGAGATACTATGTCAATGCATGGCCAAGACATGGGCGCCCAGTTTGATAAGCGCACCTTTGTTGTAAACACAAATAGCCCGCTCATTGAAGCTTTAACAAAAACTAAAGATGAACCCCTTGCAAAAGAGCTGACAAAGCATCTTTACGAGCTCAGTCTTTTAGGACAAAGAGAGCTTAAAGGCAATCAGATTCAAGGATTGATTGAGCGCGCCAATAAGTTATTGACACAGCTTGTTAAGTAACATCGCGGCCTCGCTAACAGGTGGACGAGCGTCAGGATCGCTAGAGACAAGCTTTTTACCCATAGCTCTTAGCTCTTGCACAACTTCAGGTGATTTCATTTCAAGGAATATAGAATCTTCCGTCATAGATGACATCACCTGATATCCGTTCTTGGTATCAGATTTTTCATCCTTCATGCATGAAGCGTAATAATCGTTACCTAGCTCGGCATTGATAAGCTGATGCGAAACATCCATCAAAATCACGCCGAGAGCAAAGGCGTCAGAAGCTTTAGTTTGAATCGAAAACACATCGTTGTTTTCTTCTACCTTTGAGCGAAGAACTTCCGGTGCGATGTAGCCTACAGTTCCAATGTGAGGATGCACCTTGCCATCTGGCACCATGACATCGTCTAAATCAGATAATTTTGCGCTGTCTCCATAAACTAAAACATTAGCAGGTTTGACATCGCGGTGAATTAAGTCGTGCTCGTGTAAATCAGCTAAACCTTGAGCAACATCTCTAGTGATCTTGAGCAAATACTCATGAGGTGCAGACTCCATATCACCAATAGCTAAAGGAGAAAGAGTATATTCACTTTTTTTGCCATCTGGAGTAAAAACATAAAGAGGCTTATCTAGGCACTTAGAGTCGATCTCCTTTAACAGCGCTAGACCTTCAGAATAGGTAAGGGCTGAGCCATCGGTATGAGGCTTTCTCATTGCAACTTTTGTCACGTTCCACTCACCTTTTTGCTTCTCGACAAGTGTTGCGTGTTTGACAATATTAAAGCCCCCAAAGCCAATCTCTTGATCATGCGTATGAATGACGTAGGCAGAGGATAGATCAAGCAGGCTTAAGCTAGTCTTGTCCAGTTTAATGTGGTTGCTTGAAACAAAGACATTCGTTGCAGCTTTGTGGGCAGCTAGCGCGCTTGCCTCATCAAACCCTTTAATGTTAGCAGCTTGAGCAATTCGACCTGCAAGTGACTTAGGCTCAGTAGGCTTGGAAATAGCTTTTTTTGCAACCTTTTGAATCGGCTGAAATAGATCTTCATCAAATCTGAACAAATCATGACTTCTAGAATTATTAGTTTTGGTAAAAATATCACCAAATAAATTATCTAAAATTAAACTCATATTATCTTAATTAAATGTTAGTATTATATTAATAATTATAACATATTATTCAATTAATTTATATTAGTTTATATAGTGCTAATAATTAAATTGTTACGGAACTGCTTAAAGCAAATACCAAGGGGCGACCCGTATGGATTCTGACCTTGCAAGTTGATCCTGACCACAATAGATAATGAGCCCTTTTTCAGCAGCGTTCCCTTTAAGCTGCATCCACTGCTGTATTGTCTTTTTAAAATCTGGATTAAACGACTGGGACAACTTAATTTCAACAGGAAAGCATGACGCTCCAGTATCTATGAGCAAGTCAATTTCACTCTGTGACTGATCATTCCAGAAGTAAAGTGGTGGACGTTCACCAATATTATGAAATCTTTTAAAGCACTCACTAACGATAAAAGTTTCAAAAATATGCCCAAGTAAGGGATGGACTTTAAGTTGATCAATTGTACGAATAGAGAGCAAATGACAGAGCAACCCTGTATCTACAAAATACATTTTTGGGCTTTTAACAACTCGCTTGGAAAAGTTCTTAAAATAGGGAGGCAAAATATAAATCAAGCCACTTGTTTCTAGGATCGAAATCCATTCTTTAACGGTCGGTAATGAAATACCTAATGCATTACTGAAGTTGGCATAGTTAATAAGCTGGCCTGATTGAGCTGCACAAAGCAATAGAAACTGCTCAAACATTCGCAGGTTTTTTATGTTCAGCAAAGACCTAACATCTCTTTCAACATAGGTAAGCAAATAGTTCTCATACCATTTATAACTGTCAATTTTTTTCGCATGTACCTTTGGATATAACCCCTTCCAAATAATCTCGTAAAGATCTGCCTGCTTTACCACTTTTTGGCTAGGATGAATTTTCTGAAAGATTGTATCGTATGCTGCATCCTCTTTATAAAATTGCAGCTCATTAAACGTAAGTGGATAAAGCTTAAAAGTAACAATCCTTCCAGCAAGCGATTGGGTGATTTTTTCAATAAGAAGAAACTGAGAAGATCCTGTTAAAATATATTGGGCTGGATCCTGGTTTGTATCTACAAGTTCCTGCAGATAAGCAAATAGCTCTGGGACTCGTTGAACTTCGTCTAAAATTAAATAGGGACCAAAATCTGAGAGAAACCCACGAGGGTCTTTACTTGCACGAGTGCGATAATCAAGATTTTCAAGGGATATGTACTTATATTTTGGAAATAGGTTTTTAACAAGCGTCGTCTTACCGCTTTGTCTAGGGCCCACAAGAGCAAGAATAGGGTATTCTTGAGAGTACTTAAGAATTTTGCTCTTTATATGCCGTGGTATCATATTGACAATTGTAAGATAGAACTTTAGATTTGTCAATCTTAAATTTGCAATCTATTGATTATAAATAATATGTGTTTCTGCAAATGCCTCAATTCTGGGACGGCGAGCT
>JAUILX010000071.1 GCA_030433395.1 Chlamydiia bacterium | reverse complement strand
GAATTGCTTCTGAAAACCTTTTTTTAGATGTTGCCTTTGTCACCATTGGGGATCTTAATATCTTTCCAATGTACACAACCATTGGAAGATCTTTTGTTCCTTTCGGTCAATACAATTCCTATAATGGATTTAATGATCCTCTAACTGAAATTCTCTTTCGTACACTTGCTGATGATGCAACAATTGGCTTTTACACAAATCATTTGCTCGGCCAATTTTTCTTTTTCAAAGGAAATTCCCGCGCAGACTCTGGAAACAACATCAACAACTTTGGAGTCAACCTAGGAACGCATTTAAAAACTGAAAACACCAAAATCCTTTGGCAAGTCTCATTCATGCGTAACGTTGCAGACTCACTAGGAATGCAACTGGCCTTTGCAAACTCGCGCAATACCAATATTTTAAGCCACGTTGTTCCAGGTATCAACACAAACATCAGCGTCAACATCGGAGAACACTGGCATTTTATTGGTGAGTATAATACTTCCCTACGCTCTTTTGCTGTTGCAGATATGGGCTACAGCACAAATAGCGGCCGCACTTTCAGCGGCGCCCGCCCTCAAGCCTTTGATATTGAAGGTTCATATCAGTTTACCATCAGCGAAAAGCCTACCAGCATATCGCTTGGTTGGAGCCAGACTTTTGAAGCTGTTGGATTCAATCTACCCCGCTGGCGCCTCGATCTCACATGGGCCACTTACATTTTCAAAAACACATTGCTATCACTTGAGTTCATGCATAACAGACTCTATAGCAAAAACGATGTCGCTACAGGCCAACTTGCTTTTGGCAGCGGCGGCAGCACTCCCTATTACCGCCTACCTCGCAACAAAGGGCACGGCGATAACACACTTACCCTAGACATCTCCTTTTATTGGTAAAGTTTTTATAAAGACTGCAGAGACTTACTTAACTTTATAAAAACAACTTACAGCATTAAGATCACCATTCTTACTCTTTTTTCGCCATTTTTTACTATTAACCGCTAGCTTTTTAATTCTTACGCCAATATGATTGGAAGCGGTGATGCGATAACCGACGGAGAATCATGAAGAAAAAGAAATTGTTTTTGTTGTTCTTAACAAGCGCCCTATGTGCAAGCCCGATTCATGTTGAAGAGCCTCCACAAAAGTTAGATGATGGCTATATCATTAACTTCAATGAGGTCTCAATGGCAGAATTTGTCCGTTTTGTAAGCCGCATTGCTAAAGTCAATTTTATTTTTGAAGAATCTGAACTTGCGTATCCCGTAAATGTTGTATCAGGTAAATCAACAAAGCCCGATGAAGTTCTTGATCTTCTTCTTCACTTACTTGAAGGCTACGGCCAAAAAGTGGAAAAAAAGAACGGCTACTACTTGATAAAAGAAAAAGAAGGTTTTGTTCCACTCCTTGAAGGTGGACCAAAAGTCCAAATCAATTTACCTCCGCAACAATCCGATAAATTCCACGTCTACAAACTGCAATACCACGAAGGCGCTGAAATCCTTGATACTGTCAAGCAAATCGCTCATCAAATTCAAGGACAGTCAGGCACTTCACCAGAACTTTTGCAAACCATCAACACCATGCAATGGGTCAAAGCCACCAACTCAATTCTCTTTTCCGGCTCCCAATCAGCTGTCGATCGTCTATGCACCCTCGTAGATAGCTTAGATACACCCTTGCGCCAAGTCTTTATCGAAGTGCTAGTTGTAGAATCAGGTGTGCGTGGTTCGCTAGAATTTGGAGTTGATTGGGCAGCTGGCGGCAAGCTAAAAGATGCTCTTGGATTTGGCGGGGGCGAATTTGGTCTTGACCCCAAAGGACGCAGTTTTGCAAAATCATTTCAAGGCGTTAACGCCTCTAACACGCCTTCAGGCCCTTCTCAAACACCCTTTGGCCGAGGTTTTGATCTTAGCATTATTGGTGACATCATCTTACATAAAGGCAAAACCTTCTTCACGATTGGTTCGCTTGTCAGCGCCCTAGAAACCGACAACAAAAGCAAAATCCTACTCAACCAAAAAATCATCACTCAAGATAACAAACCCTCGCACATCTTCATGGGAGAAAACATTCCTTTCCACGGCTCCAAAATTGAAACCATGGGCCAGAGCCATCAAACAACATCAAACATCGAATACCGCGACGTTGGGGTTTCTCTTAAAATCCGCCCTCGCCTTGGTAAACAAGACATCATCACCTTAGAAATCGAAGAAGAAATCTCGCAAGCCGAGCCCAACCGCTTTGCCCGTGGAGATAGTGCCAGTGGCATCCTCACTTCAAAAACCAACATGATGACAAACGTGCACGTACCAGATCAAAGCTTCCTTGTCTTGTCTGGCATGGTCAAAACAACCGAAACCAAACGTAAAAGCGGCTTGCCCTGCCTCGGCGGCCTACCCGTCATTGGAGCAGCCTTTGGCAAACAATCAAAAGACGAGGATAAAAAAGCCATTCTCGTATTCGTAAGGCCACAAATCATTAACTCTATTGATGACTACAAGCGGATCACCAAACAGCAACAAGCCATCTGCACAGACATAGCGCCAGAGCATGATATCTCCAAAGCCCTTGAAATATTGCAGCAAGACACGCCATGACAACAGTTGATAGACCACGCCCGATCACAGTTGATAATGTTCCAAAAGATGCGCATAATGACTTTGCCGTGCGCATCAGCCAGCACCAAGGCATTCGAAATGTTCACTCATCAAACATCACCACAACACTCATCACACAAGCCAAACTCCCCAGTCTCACCGCTCTTTTTGGCGATCCCAATAGCTGCCCCTCTTTCGCCCACTTTCTTGCCCCGCCTCGCTGGCTCGGCTCAGTTTTTCGCAACGCCCTTGTAAACATCGATCCAGAAGAAGCGCTCACCACACTTGAGCAAATCACCTCTACTACAGAAGGCCAAAAACGGCAAACAAACCAAATAAAAAATTCACTTGATATTATGGGCTTTCTGAACCGCATATGCGAAGATGTCAACGCCTTCTGCGCTAAATACCAAAAAGGTTGATATTAAATCTTTATTTATATAAGATATAGTTAATTAAAAAACTAAATATTATTTTATCAATTAATTTTATTAATCAATTAGATCCAACAAACTTTGTTAATAACGCTTGCCTATTATACCGAAGAGACCTCAAAAATCGGTTTTGGGCAACGCGAAAGCTTTCGAAATTTGCCGATCTCAAGTGGCCTCATATTTTTAATATTAGGCCACTTGAGATCGACGAATTGCGGTGCTTCTGAAGCCGCCGAAAATCCGATTTTTGAGGTCTCTTCGATATAAATTGCGCTTCATCCAAGAGCCGTGACGGCCTTAGTAAAAGCATTCAAAGCATCTTTAATTCAGTTTTGCCACTTATAGTAACGCGAGTTGCGGATCAACTCCCTTGAACTGGCCCATCTTTTGGCGATCTTTCTAGGAAAAACTGTTTGAGGATAGCGCGTTGGCTATCCACTGCGCAGATTTTTCTAAAAATTTCATCAAAAATATGCACCATTTCATAGATAGTTGATCCGCAACTCGCGTTATAGTGATGCACCCCAAAGGTCACTTAGCTAGCCGCTATCTACTTGGCCCCATAGCATCTTACCAAGCATGTTCTGCTTTGTGGCATGGTAAAAACAAATACAACCTAATCCCATATCTCACAGCTCTTTAAGGAATTTCAGGTCTTTTTTCAAAACAAGTCGCTGACTATATGCAAATTCCTATAAAACTGACTAAAATTTATTCCTGCTATCAAAAAAATAGTCAAATACACATCAAGCATGCTATTGATACCGTTTTCATCACGATGTTCTGTTTGAGCAACTCTTCTAGTCGACTCAAGCAAGCAGCATTAGTAGCAAACTCCCTCTATTTGATTTTGATTCTGTGCTGCATTAGGGGCGACAATCACAATCCAGGCTATGCTCCTAAGCTTGAGGTTGGAGCGCGGCGCGTCTGTTTAGCTGCTAGAGCAGCCCTCGGATTAAGACAAGCCTACTTAACCTGATCTGCTCTGAAATACAAGCAATCAAAACCCAGAACTCAGGTTACTTAATGTGCAGTGCTTAAGGCAACATCAGTTGTCTTGCGTTTTTGGAACCAAAAGGCAAAGAAAATCAGGGGCAAAAAGAGCCAGGCTGAGGTCCAGAAAACATCATTAGCAGCAAGCACTGCAGCCTGCTGACCTGCCATCACATTAAGCGTTTCAAGACCAGCCTTTCCCTCCAATCCAGCGTGATGTAGCTCTTTAAGAGCCGAGTCTGCAAGAGGATTAAATGGTGTGAGCGTTTCTATTAGGTTAAAGCGATGAAACACTGTTCGCCTTTCCCAAAGCGTAACAAAAAGCGAAGTTCCCAAGCCCCCGCAAAATATGCGAAAGAAATGAAAAACCCCTGATGCAGCTGTGAGTTGATTTGGCGAGACATGTGCAAGCGTGATCGCTGTAAGCGGCGCCATGTAAATGGCAACAGGCAAACCCACCATCAAACGGGAAATGGCAGCGTATGAAAAGCTAATCTGCGTTGTGATAAAACTATAAAAAAGATAAACAGCCCAAAAGAGCAAAAAGCAAATCATCACAACAAATTTAAGACGCACTTTTTCCATCATTTTTGCAACAAGGGGAAGTAGCACAAGCGGCAAGATACCCATTGTTGAAACAGCAAGGCCTGCAACTTGCGCAGTGTAGTTCATCGTCTCTTCTAAAAATAGAGGAAAAACAACCATGTTACCAAAGATCACCGCAAAAGATGTCGCTGTTACAAAGGTGCCGAGTGCAAAATTGCGGTTTTTAAAAAGCTTAAAATCGATTAACGGATCTCTTCCAGTAATGGCCCAAAGAGCAAAGAAAATAAATCCTATAAAACTCCCAATTGCAAGGGTGCGGATTAAATCTGAGCGAAACCAATCGTACTGCTGACCAAAATCCACTAAAACCTGCAAGCACGTAACACCAACTGCTAAAAGAGCTAGTCCGATAAAGTCTATTTTACGATCAAGCGGCATTGTATCGCGATCCTTAACAAGCTTCCAAGTCAGCACACTGGCAATGATCCCAAACGGAATATTGATATAGAAAATCCAGCGCCAAACATAATTAAAAGTCAGATAACCACCTAAAATAGGACCAAGCACAGGACCAACAACCACAACTGCCGCCCAGATGGCTAAGGCATATTTTCGTTTTGCTTCTGGATAAAAGACCATGAGTAAACTTTGTGAAAGCGGAATCATTGGCCCAGCAACAAACCCTTGGCAAAAACGAGACATCAAGAGCATAGGAAAATTCAATGCAGCTCCACAAGTCCATGAAAAAAACGTGAATAAAACACACGCAATCACAAACGTTTTAACTGCCCCTAACCGGTCACTTAAAAAGCCCGTCATTGGCAGGCCAATGGCATTACCTGCAGCAAAGCAGGTGATCACCCAAGTCCCATCGGTATTCGAAACGCCCAAATCACCAGCTATATAAGGAACAGAGACGTTTGCAATTGAATAATCCAGGGCCATCATGAATGTCCCCAAAGAAAGAGAGAGCGTTATTAAAACAAGGGCTAAGCCTTGAAGAGGTTTAACGGCAGCCATTGGGCATATTTTCCTGCATCACCATATTGATTAGCTCTAAAGCTCCCCCTTCTTGGCTTGCATAGACATCTGTTGCGTAAAGAGGTTTTAAAGTAGGCTCTGGATCTGGAATCACGATCCCTTTTTCATCTTTTGTATCAACTGTCACCTTCATCGACAGCCCAAGCCGCAAAGGAAAGCGCCTGAGCTCTTCAGGTTCAAATTTTACACGTACAGGCAAGCGTTGCACAATTTTAATCCAATTACCCGTTGCATTTTGTGGAGGAAGAACAGAAAAAACTGCCCCAGTACCCGCAGCCAGCCCCATCACAGTGCCGTTAAACGTTACACCCT
>JAUILX010000070.1 GCA_030433395.1 Chlamydiia bacterium | reverse complement strand
AAACAAGCAACGTCTCGTGAGGAGATCTTGGATCTGACTTATGACAGACTGAGTGCATTTTTTCAAGCTCGCGCATCAAATCTGTCTTGGATTGAAGGCGGCCGGCAGTGTCGGCGATAACGATGTCAATATTTTTGGATTTTGCTGATTGAATAGCATCGAAGATCACAGCTGCGGGATCGCCACCGCTCTGTCCTTTGACAATTGGCACATCTAAACGCTGGGCCCAAAGCTGGAGCTGCTCAATGGCAGCTGCGCGAAAAGTGTCAGCAGCAGCAAGCAAGACACTTTTGCCTTGAGATTGATAGAACTTGGCAAGTTTTGCGCATGTTGTTGTTTTTCCGCTGCCGTTGATGCCTGTCATCAAAATCACGTGGGGAGCGCCCATTTCGATAGGAGGTGTTTCAATCAATAGCGCTTTGGCCTTCTCGCGCATAGCATCTAAAACTTTTTGAGCTTCCACCTGCTTTTTTGAGCGCAAAAGAGGGCGCACATCTTTTAAAAGCTCTTCGATGAGCTCTGATCCTAAATCAGCCTCATACATTGTTTCTTCAAGCTTTTCTAGCGTCTCTTCATCGATTGGACGCGTAAAAAGAGATTTGACGTTTTGAAAAAATGACCTAAACATGATACGAAGTATAGCAGGGGAGAGCATATGAATACACATGAATATCAGGCAAAAGCAATCTTAATGCAATTTGGGTTGCCCGTTCCAGAGTTTGGAGTGGCTGAAAGTTTAGGCGAAGTTAAAAATATTGTTTCAGAGCTAGGATTAAAGCAGGCCATTGTCAAAATCCAAGTTCACGCAGGGGGGCGTGGCAAAGCAGGCGGAGTCAAATTTGCCAAAACGCCTGATGAAATATATGCGCAGGCAGAAGCACTCATTGGGATGAAAATGGTCAACAACCAAACAGGGCCACAAGGAGTGATCGCTCATAAAGTGATGATTTGCGATCCCGTTGACATTCATAAAGAATATTATCTTGGCGCTGTGATTGACCGAGAAAATGCGCGCGCGATTCTCATTGCATCTCCTGAAGGGGGCATGGAAATTGAAGAGATTGCCGAAACGCACCCAGAAAAAATTTTAAAGCTGCCCATCCAGACCGATGGGACCATGCGCAGCTATCACCTCGTTGAGCTTTGTAACTTCATGGGATGGAAAGGAGACTTGGCAAAGCAGGGGCGCAAAATAGGGGCGGGCATTGCTCGGGCCTTTGTTGCAAAAGATGCCGATCTGCTCGAGATCAATCCTCTTGTCGAAACATCTGATGGAAAGCTTTGGTGCGTTGATGCAAAACTGTCCGTTGATGATAACGCCCTTTTTCGCCAACCCGACATCGGGGAGCTCTACGATCCCTCCCAAGTTTCTGCGCAAGAGGCAGGCGCTAAAAAATACGATTTGGCCTACATTGCACTCGATGGAAACATTGGCTGCATGGTCAATGGAGCTGGACTTGCCATGTCGACCATGGATATTATCCAACACTATGGGGCTAAGCCCGCTAACTTTTTAGATGTCGGCGGTAGCGCCACAAAAGATATCGTTGCAGCCGGATTTAAACTCATCTTAGAAGATCCAAAAGTCAAAGCCATTCTCGTTAATATCTTTGGAGGCATCATGAGTTGCGCCACCATTGCAGAAGGAGTGATTGCAGCCGTGGGCGAGCTCAACGTGCAAATACCCCTTGTCGTTCGCTTAGAGGGAACAAACGTAGAACAAGGCAAGCGCCTTCTTAAAGAATCAGGACTAAAAATTGTTGCTGCAGATGATCTGGGCGATGCTGCTAAAAAAGCTGTTGAATCATTAGAGGGTAAATAAAATGGGCATACTCATCGATAAAAAAACGCGCGTGATTACACAAGGCATCACCGGCAAGGCGGGCAATTTTCACACCGAGCAGGGAATCAAGTATGGCTCATGTTATGTTGGGGGCATTACCCCAGGCAAAGGTGGCGAGACTACCCTCGATCTTCCCATCTTTGACACCGTTAAAGAAGCCGTCAAAAAAGTGCAGCCCAATGCCACTTTAATATTTGTGCCTCCACCCTTTGCAGCAGAGGCAATTTTAGAAGCTGAGGATGCAGGAATTGAGATCATTGTTTGCATCACCGAGGGAATTCCCATCCAAGATATGATTGAAGTCTCACAAGTCATGCGCCGTTCAAAATCGCGCCTTATTGGGCCCAACTGCCCAGGTATCATCACACCAGAAGCTTGTAAAATTGGCATCATGCCCGGCTACATCCACAAAAAAGGGAAAATCGGTATTGTTTCTCGCTCAGGAACACTGACCTATGAAGCCGTTTGGCAAACCACCGAACTTGGACTCGGGCAAACCACATGCGTTGGCATTGGTGGAGATCCGCTCAACGGCACCAATTTTATCGATGTCTTGGAGCTTTTTGAAAAAGATCCCGAGACCGAAGGCATTCTTATGATTGGAGAAATCGGAGGCAATGCCGAAGAGCAAGCAGCAGAATGGATTGAAAAAAACTGCTCCAAGCCCGTCGCAGCTTTCATTGCCGGCCAAACAGCCCCTCCAGGGCGCCGCATGGGTCATGCTGGAGCAATCGTATCTGGTGGCAAGGGCACAGCCAAAGACAAAATTGCAGCCCTGCAAAAAGCTAAAGTTGTCGTTGCAGACACACCAGCTGAAATGGGCGTTGCCATGCAAAAGGCCCTCAATTGATACAACTACGCGGTCCCATACCAATAACCGTTCACTTTGCCTTTTGGATCACAGCTGGCATCATCGGTTTTATTAATTCTTTTTCGCTCACCGGCATATTGCTTTGGATTGGAATTATCTTAGTTTCCATTCTTGTGCACGAGTTCGGTCATGCCCTCACAGCAAAAGCCTTTGGACAAAAACCCCGTATCGAGCTCATCGCCTTTGGAGGGCTCACCTACCCTGAGGGCAAACGCTTAAAAAAATGGCAAGAATTCATCGTTGTGCTCAATGGCCCCATTTTTGGATTTGGGCTTTTTCTACTAGCTACAGCTCTGCTTCAAGTGCCATCCTTACAAGAAGGAATCACAGGCGGAGTCTTAAAAGTCATGCAAATGGTCAACCTATTTTGGACAGCCTTTAATCTCATTCCCGTCTTTCCCCTTGATGGAGGCCAGCTGTTGCGCATCACATTCGAAGCAATCTTTGGAGCTAAAGGTTTTCGCTACGCCCTCATCGTCGGCATGTGTTTTGGAGCAGCAGCAGCAGTGACTGCCATCATCATCGGCTACTTTATCATTGGAGCTTTCTTTTTTCTTTTTGCCTTTCAAAGCTTTGAAATTTATCGTCGCGCAAAAAACATGACCGAAGTTGACCGTGACGAGCTTGTGACAAAAGAAGTAGAAGAAATAGAGCAGCTCATCGAGCAAAAAAGATACAAAGAAGCCATCCCCCATCTCGAAGACATCATCATACGCACCAAATCAGGCATAACCTTTCAGCGCTCCTCAGAGCTTCTAGCCCACATTTATTCTCAAGAGCAAAACTGGCCCAAATCCTACGAGCTCCTACTTCCCATCAAAGAAGAACTCTCGCCTCCAGCGCGTATACTCCTACACAAAGCAGCCTTTGAAAAAAAAGACTTTGAGCTCGTGCTAGCTCTTGGAGGTCCTTGTTTTCAAGATCTGCCCCAGGCAGAAATCGCCTTAAATAACGCCATTGCAGCAGCCGCGCTTAATCAAGTTGAGCCCGCCATCGGCTGGCTGCTCTCAGCCAAAGATCACGGCCTGACAAACATCAAAGACGTCGTCGACAATCCCGCTTTTGACACCGTACGCGATGATCCAAAGTTTCAAGAACTTTTTTGAGTCTCTAATTCTACTTGAATTCAATGCATTCTTGACCTATACTTGCCTTTAAAACAAGAAGCAGGTGATCACTATGAGCATAAAAAGCGTATCAAATTCAGTTCCATTAGCAGCTAATAGCTGCCTAAAAAAATCTTTAATTGTCGGAATTGCGTTAGTTGCAATAGGTACATTTGGCTTATGTGTATACCGCTCGGACATCGTGGGGGCACTTTTTTTTAAAGCGCAGCCCAAGCAAGAATTATCTAAAGAAGTGGCTAAATTTTTAGCTGAGCTTCAGTTTATGGGTAGTTCTTCGGAAAATTATGGTCCTGAGAGGACTGAGCGTTATGGTGAGTGGTTAAAAGTTAAGGATAAAATGACTCCAGCAATGCAACGGCTATTTCAAGAAAAACCAAATGAATTTAAAGCCCTGCTTAATAAGAAAAATGGAAGAGGCGAAACGCCCCTTGAAACTTGTGAAAAAGACCCAAAGATGTTTTTAGCTATTGCAAATGTCATGGAAGAATTAGGCTTATTAAAAGGGTTTGCCAACAATTATGGTTATAATGTTTTGATGTTGGCGCTTACTAATCAAAGTGGGATAGGAAGCAGTGATGCATGGGGAGAAGTCATAAGGGAGCTACTAAAAAAAGATTGTGCGCAAGAATGGCTTGATTATAGAGGCGAAAATAATACAACGCCACTGCACTTAGCCTTTGAGTGGAACTGTGTAGAGCTTGTGGATCATGTTTTAAATCTAAAAGCTGAAAAAGCAATGGAACTGCTGCAGCGAAAAGCTATGGGGGGAAACACACCACTCCATCGAGCTGCGTGGGGTAGGGGGTCAGGACGCGGAAGTAATTCAGTAGGTGTCGTCACTCTCTTGCTGTCTGGTTACGTAAAAGAGCCTTTGAGTAGTTTATTCGAAGGCCGCACCAAGATCCGTTTTGATCAAGCATTTCTTGAAAAGCTTTTAAAAGAAAAAAATGATAGAGGGTTAACTCCTCTTGCAACTGCTGGGCAGCAGCATCATGTGGATATGATACTTGCTATTGTTAAAAAGACAGATGATGCAGAAATTCTTGGAGTAAAATTTGAATATGATGGTATGGGCACCACAATTTTACATCTAGCATATAAATATATGAAACGGGGGAGGACTCGCGCAGCACATGCAAGATGGAGCGATATTATTGGTGTTTGTCAGAACAAGTCTTGTATAGCCACTCTACGCGGAATAGAAGATAGTATTGGGCAGTTGCCAAGGGACGTAGCCAATTAAAGAAGCCTTATTTAACGCGAGTTGCGGATCAACTCCCTTGAACTGGCCCATCTTTTGGCGATCTTTCTAGGAAAAACTGCTTGAGGATAGCGCGTTGGCTATCCACTGCGCAGATTTTTCTAAAAATTTCATCAAAAATATGCACCATTTCATAGATAGTTGATCCGCAACTCGCGTTATTTAAAGAGAGCTTTTCTAGATTTATAGCGATAGGCAAGATTTAACATCAGCAAATTTCGAAAGCATTTGCGCCTGCCCAAAACCAAATAAATATAGTGGTTTTAATTAAAACCACTATATTCTTTGAGATTATACCGAATGGAATTCAAAAATCGGATTTTCGGCGGCGCCAAAGCACCGCAATTCGTCGATCTTAAGTGGCCTCATATTTTTAATATTAGGTTACTTAAGATCGGCAAATTTCGAAAGCTTTCGCGTTGCCCAAAACCGATTTATGAGTTCCATTCGGTATAGTACAGTTCAGACTTATTAAGAGCCGTATTTGATGTCGATATAGAAGTTATGAATTCTATCGCTCAAGCCGCTAATAGCTTCTGATACATTGTTGATACGTCCTTTAAAGCTATTAGCAAAAGCTAGCAGACCTTGAAGTACATGCTCCATAATGGATTGAACTTGAGTTTGAGGTTGCACTTTTGGCATCTCATAGGTTGATTCTGTAAAGTCAGAGCCAGTGATTGCAAAATTTTTCATCTCAATATAACTGTCATTCATAATTATTATCCTTGTTTTAGGGTTATTATAAAAGATATTATATCAAATAATTATTTTAAAAACAATGTTTAAATAAGTCATTGATCGACAACG